>NZ_RZOM01001847.1:0-516 GCF_003999175.1 Mesorhizobium sp. M7A.F.Ca.ET.027.03.2.1
GGCCAGGATATAGCCGGCCTCCTCGAAGCGCGCGATCGCCTCGACGACACCGGGGTAGGGGCGCGACTTGCCGGGGATGTTGAGCGTGTAGTGGTCGAGGAAAAGTTTCAGCAGCCGGTCGTGCTCCTCGACGGCAAGCGATCGCTGATGGGCGGCGTGCGCCCGCTCGATCATCACCCGGCCGCCGTGGCCGACAAAACGCCTGAAGCCGGCTTCGTCGACCGCCGCGATCTCGCTGGCGGCCAGGCTGTGGTTCAGGCTGTCGAGCAGGTCCGGCGCTGTGTCGATCAGCGTACCGTCGAGGTCGAACACGATGATCGGTCGGGTCATGGTCTGTCCTGGGCAGGTGTGCAATGGGCAGGCGATAGCGGCTGCGGCGCGTCAAGGCAAGCTGACTGGGGGCAAGCCGGCTTGGCAATCGCTTCAGACCGGTGACAGTTTCAACGTGTGGCGGGACCACCAATTGTGGAAGCCGGCGCTGCCCCTCATCGCCCTGCCGGGCACTTCTCCCCGTAT
>NZ_RZOM01001848.1:0-513 GCF_003999175.1 Mesorhizobium sp. M7A.F.Ca.ET.027.03.2.1
GCAATATCATTCATGTGGCTTGGCGCGATGCCGATCTCGTCATCGATGGGGGCATGGGTCTCGTGCCTTTCTCCAGTTTTTTGAAAACAAACAGCTTGCCTTCTCGCACGCTGTCTTCAAGTGATCTCGCATTTGCAAAATGCGCCGCGATCGCGCTGGCCATCATGCAGCCGGTCCCGCGTAGCGTTCCGGCAAGCCGAGGCATATCGAAACGGACAGGTTCCCGATCGGAACGCAACAGGATATCGGTTGATCGAGGTCCAGATGCGTGGCCGCCCTTGATCAGCAGGGACTGTGGCCCGTCGGCCAGAAGTCTTTGTCCTTGTTGAAGCGCGCTTCCCTCATCCATCGCCAATTCCGCGCCGACAAGAAGCGCCAACTCGATTAAATTAGGCGTAACGACACGGCAAAGCGGCATCAGATCGCGTTTCATGGCGGCGATGGCGTCCGTTTCGAGTAGCGCTCGACCTGAGGTGGAGGCCAGCACAGGGTCGAGTACTGCGGGGACATGGG
>NZ_RZOM01001849.1:0-513 GCF_003999175.1 Mesorhizobium sp. M7A.F.Ca.ET.027.03.2.1
GTATCATCGTGTCTGGCGCCTCGGCGGCTGCCGCAACGGGAGGGATAAAGGCACGCGCCATGGCATGCTGAAACTTTCGCCACCTTCTGAGCTGCCCCCGCATCGACTTAACCCGGTTCTCCGGTAGCAGCGTGATCCCCATTTCCCGCAGGACCGATAAAGCTGCTAACGCGCCGCTCACCTTGGCGCCAATCGCACCAACCGTCCTGGCCGCATCGCCAGCAACCCACAGGTCCTCAGACGCGCGTCCGTCCATGTCGGTGGCCGGAAACCATTGGCCGTGTTCGGCGTCAAACTCGAACTGAGCGCCAGCAAGCTCGGCAAGCTGCGTCTCCGGTCTCAGACCGTGGCCAATGGCCACTGCGTCGCACGCGACCGTCTCTACCGGATGCCCGCGCCGCCGAAACGTGATGTGTTCGACCTTTGTCGACCCCTGAATTTCGAGAAGGTCCGCACCGAATATTATTCGCACGCCAGCGCGTTGCAACTCCTGAAGCAGGCGCAGGCCTTCGA
>NZ_RZOM01000184.1:0-7571 GCF_003999175.1 Mesorhizobium sp. M7A.F.Ca.ET.027.03.2.1
AAACAAAAACCCGCCTGTGCGGCGGGTCATTGGCGCAAATCAGCACCATGGACAAATATGTACCATAGCTGAGGGCAGGAAGTCAAGAAAAAATTCCTATCGTGAAGAGCCGCGAGTCCGGAGCCTGATCCCTGGAGGTCGGCGATTTTCGATACGCAGGGATTGAGCTATCATCTGATTCTGGCGCGGCCCACGCCACCTCCCTCCGCCGGGAAAGCATCGTTCATGCAGGGCGCTATCCAATCACCGAACCGACTGTTCGAGCACTTGGCATAAGGAGGGGTTGCAAAAACGGCTCGCACCAGGAGGTTTTGCGATGAAGTTGTCCGCGCCCATCTACCATCTCAAGCGTCAAGCCAGGCTTTTGTCTCGCGAGGGCAAGATTGCGCTGCACGAAGCGCTCGACCGTGTTGCAGCACAGGAAGGGTTCACCAGCTGGAGCCTGCTTGCAGCCAAGGCAGCCGAGGCGGCGCCCGCCGGCATGCTGTTTGCGCAACTTGCGCCCGGCGACCTGGTTCTGGTCGGTGCGCGACCCGGAAACGGCAAGACGCTGATGAGCCTCGAACTCGCGGTCGAAGCCATGAAATCAGGCCATCGCGGTGTGTTCTTTACGCTCGAATATACGCAAAGGGATGTGCTGGACCGGTTTCGAGCCATCGGGGCGGACCCGGTGCAGTTCAACGATCGGTTCGTGTTCGACAATTCCAACGCGATCAGCGCCGACTATATCGTCAAGGCATTGAGTTCGGCACCGCGCGGCACGCTGGTGGTGATCGATTATCTGCAACTGCTCGATCAGAAGCGGGAAAACCCGGAGTTGATGGCGCAGGTTCGCACGCTGAAGGCCTTTGCCGGCGACAGGGGATTGATCCTCGTCTTCATCTCGCAGATCGACCGGTCATACGATCCGGCGAAGAAATCGGTTCCCGATATCGGCGATGTGCGGTTACCGAATCCTCTGGACCTGTCGCTGTTCAACAAGACCTGCTTCCTGAACAAGGGCGAAATCCGGTTCCACGCGGCAGGCTGACGATCCGGTCAGCCAGCCTTCATTGGGCCGCTGCCGGTAGATTCAGAGGCCGCGCAAGCAATGCCGAACCGTGCTGCGCGCGCAATGCTTCGGCTGCCTGGCGAACCACTTCGGATATAAGCAGCAGCTGTTTGGCGATCGGGCTTGTCTTGCGCCAGATCATGCCGATCGTCCGCGACGGTTGGGGGTTGGCGAAGTGGGCGATAGAGACCGCCGCCGAGCGCGTCTCCACCGGCACGGCCATTTCGGGGATCAAGGTGACGCCGACGCCGGCGCCGACCATCTGCACCAGGGTCGACAGCGAGCTGCCGTCCAGCAACTCGCGCGGCCGTGCCGAATGCATGTTGCAGAACGACAGCGCCTGGTCGCGAAAACAATGGCCTTCCTCGAGCAGGAGCAGCCGCATCTCGCGCAACATTTCGCGGTTGGGCACCGGCTTTCCCTCATCCTCGCCGGGTCGGACCAGCACGAAGTTCTCGGCAAACAGCACGATTTCCGTCAGCGACGCTTCCGATACCGGCAAGGCGACGATGGCGGCATCGAGCCGCCCGTCGGCCAGTTCCTGGATCAGCTTCTGCGTCTGCGTTTCGCGCACATGGATATCGAGCCCGTCATGCATGCGGGCGAGGTTGCCGATGATGGCAGGCAAAAGGTAGGGTGCGATCGTCGGGATCACCCCGATGCGCAACCGTCCCACCAGCCGGTCGCGCGAGGCGCGGGCCAGATCTGTCAGCTCATCCACCGAGCGCAGGATGTCGCGAACGCGCAAGGCGAATTCCTCGCCGAAATTGGTCAGCCGGACCTGGCGTGGCCCTCTTTGGAAAAGCTCCGTGCCAAGCGTTTCCTCCAACTCCCGGATCTGCACCGAGATCGCGGGCTGCGAGATCGCGCAGGCATCGGCGGCACGGCCGAAATGATTGTGCCGCGCCAGCGCCTCGAAATAACGCAACTGCTTCAGCGTCAGGTTTGTCATAATGTCATCTTATCGCTGTAATCAGGAAATCCAACTTAAATTAATGAAGCGGCTTTGCTATAGGAGTCGCAACGAAGATGAGGAGCAGCCGGGACCGCCTGGTGAGGCGCATGCCCGCGGCAACAGGACATCCAACATATTCGGTCGCGTATCGGGCATATGGTCATCGCGCCAGCCATGAAACGGACCACCTCCAGGGACATCCAACGTCCCTGTTCACGCAGCAGTTGAACAGCTCAACACAGCCACGATCGGAGAAGAACATGGACGCACAGACCGATGATCCCAGCGCCGGCAAATGCCCCGTTGCACACGGCCCTTCCAGCAGGAGCAACCGTGACTGGTGGCCCAACCAGCTCGATCTTGGCGTTCTCCATCAGCAATCGAACCTTTCGGATCCGATGGGCGAAGAGTTCGACTATGCCGAGGAATTCAAGTCGCTCGATCTCGATGCGGTGATCAAGGACCTGCACCAGGTGATGACGGATTCGCAGGAGTGGTGGCCGGCCGACTTCGGCCATTATGGGCCGCTGTTCATCCGCATGGCCTGGCACAGTGCCGGCACCTACCGCATCGGCGATGGCCGTGGCGGCGCCGGGGCCGGCCAGCAGCGTTTTGCTCCGCTCAACAGCTGGCCGGACAATGCCAATCTCGACAAGGCGCGCCGGCTGCTGTGGCCGGTCAAGCAGAAATATGGCCGCAAGATCTCCTGGGCCGACCTGCTGATCCTCACCGGCAACGTCGCGCTGGAATCGATGGGCTTCAAGACCTTCGGTTTTGCTGGCGGCCGCGCCGACGTCTGGGAACCCGAACAGGACGTCGATTGGGGTTCGGAAACCAAGTGGCTCGACGACAAGCGCTACTCCGGCGACCGCGAACTCCAGGGCCATCTCGGCGCCGTCCAGATGGGATTGATCTACGTCAATCCGGAAGGGCCGAACGGCAGACCGGATCCGCTGGCTTCGGCACGCGACATCCGCGAGACCTTCGCGCGCATGGCCATGAACGACGAGGAGACCGTGGCGCTGATCGCTGGCGGTCACACCTTCGGCAAGACGCACGGCGCCGGCGATGCCTCGCTGGTGGGTGCGGAGCCGGAAGGCTCGAGCATCGAGGCGCAGGGCCTTGGCTGGTCGAGCAAGCACGCCTCCGGCATTGCAGGCGACGCCATCACCTCGGGCCTCGAGGTGACCTGGACCACGACGCCGACCAAGTGGAGCAACAACTTCTTCGACAATCTGTTCAACTTCGAATGGGAACTGACCACGAGCCCGGCCGGCGCGCATCAGTGGACGCCGAAGGGCGGCGCCGGTGCCGGGACCGTGCCGGATGCCCACGATCCGTCCAAGCGCCGCGCGCCTGCCATGCTGACGACCGATCTCGCACTGCGGGCCGATCCGGCCTACGAGAAGATCTCGCGGCGCTTCCATGAGCATCCGGACCATTTCGCCGACGCGTTTGCCCGCGCCTGGTACAAGCTGACCCATCGCGACATGGGTCCGATCGTTCGTTATCTCGGCCCGCTCGTGCCGAAGGAAGAGCTGATCTGGCAGGATCCGATCCCGGCGGTCGACCATGAACTGGTCGGCCAGCAGGACATTGCGTCGCTGAAGGCGAAGATCCTGGCATCGGGCCTTTCGGTCTCCGAATTGGTCTCGACTGCGTGGGCCTCGGCCTCGACGTTCCGCAATTCCGACAAGCGCGGTGGTGCCAACGGGGCACGTATCCGACTGGCACCGCAGAAGGATTGGGACGTCAACCAGCCGGCGGAACTGTCGAAGGTGCTAGCGAAGCTGGAAGCCATCCAGACGGAGTTCAACGCGGCACAGACCGGCGGGAAAAAAATCTCGCTGGCCGATCTCATCGTGCTCGGCGGTGTCGCCGCGGTCGAGAAGGCGGCGAAGGACGGCGGCCACGAAACCAAGGTGCCGTTCACGCCGGGCCGCATGGATGCTTCACAGGAACAGACCGATGTCCATTCCTTTGCCGCGCTCGAGCCGAAAGTCGATGGCTTCCGCAACTATGTCAGGGGCAAGCAGCCGATGTCGGTCGAGGCCATGCTTGTCGACCGGGCGCAATTGCTGTCGCTGACCGCGCCCGAGATGACGGTTCTGGTCGGCGGTCTGCGCGTGCTCGGCGCCAACACGGCCAAGTCGAAGCACGGCGTGCTCACCGACCGGCCGGGTACGTTAACCAACGACTTCTTCGTCAATCTGCTCAGCATGAACACGGTCTGGGATCCGGCCGCCGGCTCCGACGAAGTCTACGAGGCGCGTGACCGCAAGACCAAGGCGGTCAAGTGGACCGGCACCCGTGCCGACCTGATCTTCGGCTCGCACGCCCAGCTCCGCGCGCTTGCCGAGGTCTACGGGTCGGCGGACGCCAAGGCGAAATTCACCAGGGATTTCGTCGCGGCATGGACCAAGGTGATGAACGCCGACCGCTTCGACATCGCCTGAGATCGCTAAAGGTGATCCGGCGCGGCCGCGCCGGATCACCGGTCCTCCCAAGGCCCCAACGCCAGGGCCGTGTTTCCAGCGATGGGAGCGCGGCCTTGTCGTAAGAGATTGCGCTTTGGTGGACCGTGCCTTCCTGGGCAGGGATGCTATCTTGCCGGTGTCGCGTCTCCGCCAGTGCACCATGATCGAAATCGTCAAAACCGCGCTCGAACATCTGCCGTCCTACAAGGCGGCGCTCGAACGCGGCTGGTCGCCGGACAATGTGCGGCTGATGGAGGCGACGCGCGAGCAGCTCGCGGCCATCGAAAAGGATCCCGTGGCCTTTCTTGCCGACCTCGACGATCCCCAGGCCAAGGGTGGCGCGATCAGTTTGCCAGACGGCAAAAAGGTGCCGCGCCTACCGGGCTTCCGCCGCTGGATCTGGGACGGCGAGGCGTCGGGCTCGATCGGCTTTCGCTGGCAGAAGGGCACGTCGGAATTGCCGCCGCATGTGCTCGGCCATATCGGCTATGCGGTGGTGCCGTGGAAGCGGCGGCGCGGCTACGCCACCGAGGCGCTGCGGCTGATGCTGGACGAGGCGAGGGCGGTCGGCCTGGCTCACGTCGAGATCACCGCCAAGCCGGGCAATCCGGCCTCGCACAAGGTGATCCTGGCCAATGGTGGCAAGCTGGTCGAACGCTTTTTCGAGGATGCTGCCTACGGCGGGGCGGAAAGTTTGCGGTTCAGGATCGAGTTGTAGGGGCGCGGGGCGCCGCGGCCGGAGGGGTGGTTAGTTCTGCAGCATTAGTAATTGTAGGTCTTCACATGCGCCGTCATCGGAGTTCGTCCGGAAGCGCCAATAGCGGCCATCACGTCGAGTAAATCCGATACAATACCATGGCGATGAGCATCACCACGAGCGCGATGAAAATGCGTTCCACCCACCGCATCAGCTTCGACTTCGAGGGGTTGCCCGATATCGCGTTTCCCAATATGTCCCCAAGAAAATGAAGCAAATTGTCCATCGCGTGGTTGGCCTCCGATTTTATACATTTTGCCGTCAGTGATTGTACTGGATCAACCACTTTAACGTTAGCATGTCTGCGAAAAGTCAAAGCAGAAATATGCTCGTTTTTACGTCGCCCAGTGCCGGTGGTTCTGCAGCGCTGCGACTCTCTAGGTCACTGCACGGAACCCATAAGGCTGCGCCGCGTCGCTCCTTGTTCCGCCTCACCCATGTTCGTCAGCGCACAGCGCGTGATCGGACAGCGCGCGGATGACGTAGCAGTCGCCAACCGTCTTGCCACTGCAGCACGTGGCGATGCGTTCGAGCTCGGCCTCCAGCCGCTTTAGCTGAGTGATCTTCTCCCGTACCGAGATCAATTGTTCTTCGGCGATCCGGTCGGCGTGGCCGCAGGGCTGCTCGGGGTGGCTGCTCAATTCGATCAGCGAGCGGATGTCGTCGACGGCGAAGCCGAGGTCGCGGGCGTGGCGGATGAAGGCCAGCCGCTCCAGTTCCTGCCTGGAATAGCGGCGCTGGTTGCCTTCCGAGCGCTCGGGTGCCGCAACAAGGCCCATCTGCTCGTAGTAGCGGATGGTCGGCACCTTGACCCCGGTTCGGCGCGAGAGATCACCGATCGAAAACATGAAATTTTCCTCTTGAAGCTCTAGTGACTAGAGCAATTACAGTGCTGGACATCAGGATTCAAGACCCATGCGGCGACGCCGCGCGGGCAAGGCAGACAGGTAATGTGGTGACGGCACCCCTCAAGCAGGAAACAATCGGGCAGACACGGTTCAAGATCGGCGGCATGGACTGCGCCTCCTGCGCGGCCAAGATCGATACGGTGGTGCGCCGCCTCGACGGCGTCGCCGATGTCTCGGTTTCAGTGACCGGCGCCAGCATGACGGTCAGCCATGGCGGTTCGCTCAACGATGGCAAGGTGCTGCAGCAGGTGGCGCGGCTCGGCTACGGCATCGTCAAGGCGGAAGGCGGGGCCGATGGGCGTGCTTCAGTGGCCAAGGCACATGACCATGCTGATCATGATCACAGCGATGCCGAGCCGGGGCAGGCGTGGTGGCGCTCCCGCCGGACGGTGTTGACGCTGGCCTGCGCGGCAGCGCTTCTCGCCGCCTATGGCATCGGCCATCTGTTTCCGACGGCCGAGCGCTGGGTGTTCCTGGGCGCGTTGCTGGTCGGCCTGGTGCCGATCGCGCGGCGCGCGCTGATGGCGGCATTGGCCGGCACGCCGTTCTCGATCGAGATGCTGATGACCATAGCGGCGATAGGCGCCGTGATGATCGGCGCCACGGAAGAAGCCGCCGCCGTGGTGGTGCTGTTCCTGATCGGCGAACTTCTGGAAGGTGTCGCCGCCGGCCGCGCGCGGGCGAGCATCCAGGGGCTTGCCGACCTGGTGCCGAAGACAGCTCTGGTCGAGCGGGCAGGCGGCACATCGGAGGTTCCCGCCGAAGATCTCGCGGTCGGCGATGTCATCGTGGTGCGGCCGGGTGACCGCATCCCGGCCGACGGCGAGATCGTCGAGGGGTCGAGCTATATCGACGAGGCGCCGGTGACCGGCGAGAGCACACCGAAGCGCAAGGGTGTCGCTGACGCCGTCTTTGCCGGCACGATCAGCACCGACGGCGTGCTCAAGGTGCGGGTGACGGCGGCCGCGTCCGACAACACCATCGCCCGCATCGTGCGGCTTGTGGAGGAGGCGCAGGAAGCCAAGGCACCGACCGAACGCTTCATCGACCGCTTCTCGCGCACCTACACCCCGGCGGTGCTGGCGGTCGGCGCGCTGGTTGCGCTGTTGCCGCCGCTGCTCATTGGCGGCGACTGGAACGAATGGATCTACAAGGGCCTGGCGATCCTGCTGATCGGTTGCCCCTGCGCGCTCGTCATCTCGACGCCGGCGGCGATCGCCGCAGGTCTTGCGACCGGCGCGCGCCGTGGCCTGTTGATGAAAGGTGGTGCGGTGCTGGAAGGGTTTCGCCGGGTCACGGCGGTGGCCTTCGACAAGACGGGCACGCTGACCGCGGGCAGGCCCGTGGTGACCGACATCATGGCCTATGGCCGCGATGAACGCACCGTGCTGGCGCTGGCGGCGGCGCTCGAGCAGGGTTCCAG
>NZ_RZOM01001850.1:0-513 GCF_003999175.1 Mesorhizobium sp. M7A.F.Ca.ET.027.03.2.1
ATGTCGGCGACCAGACCCTCGGTGTCATCAAGGCCGATCGAAAGACGCAAATGTCCTTACTTCCCAAAGTTCGGCTGGTAACGGTCCGACCCGCCAGGCCCAAGGGCAGGTGAGCGCGACATCGAGATGGTAGCGGCCCGCTTCAGCAGTGAACTCCGCACCACCCGTCGGGCGGGCGCCGCCGTCAGACGAAGCCGCCTTTGGCATCGGTTGTCTGCACGGGCTGCCAATTGGCAGTCCATTTTCCTTCAACGAGCATCGTCTTTGCCCTTCCACCGATCCAGCGGCGTGCGTTATCAACATCATGGGCACGTCGCGGCTTGCTGTTTGTTCGTCGATGTCGTTCCCCGGGCACTAAGGGCCGGGGAACGATGAATGCCCGGGTAGACGCCGACCCAGGTCGGAGCGATATTGGTGCCTTTGCCCTGGCCACATCCCAGGCCGATTTTGAGAGCGCCCAAGGCCTCGATGTCGCGCTACGCGGCTAGAGGTCCGGCGATGGCTACTCGTGAG
>NZ_RZOM01001851.1:0-509 GCF_003999175.1 Mesorhizobium sp. M7A.F.Ca.ET.027.03.2.1
GCATCGTTCTGCTCGGATTGGGTGGTGGTGCCCTGCTCGGCGGGAAGGTTGCGCAGGCGCTCGAGCTCTCCCTCGCCAAAACGCTGATAAGAGAACGGACTGCTGGTCCAGCCTTCGGTTTCGAGAACGCCCGGCTCCAGGCTCTGCACATTGCCGGTCAGGATCTGTCCGTTGGCGTCGGCGATCAGATAGAGGTTGGCGCCGGGCTGGCGCGAGCGGGCCTCGACTACACGGACCAACACCGGCAGACCGCCGCGTTGATAGGCGCGAGCCAGACCGAGCACCTCGTCATTGATGGTGTCCTGTGTCTGCCCGGTCAGCATGCGCGCCGACAAAGAGGTCATATAGAAGACGAGCGCCACCGCGCAGAGCGCGAAGAGCAGGAGGTAGAGCGCCGAAAGCCGCGCTGCCGTTGTCTTCATGATGGCTGGCACGGAAAGAGCCATGCCGCAGCTAGATCAGCATGAGGTTTGGTCGAATCGTCATGCCGATCTAGCTCTTTGTTGGAG
>NZ_RZOM01001852.1:0-507 GCF_003999175.1 Mesorhizobium sp. M7A.F.Ca.ET.027.03.2.1
GTCCTGGCGATCCTGCTCTTCGTCGTCGACTGGATCAGCGCCGGGCCGCTGACCTATTTCGACGTGTCGTTCCTGTCGAGCGGCGGCGCCACCTCGGCGCTCGCCGCGATCGGTCAGACCATCGTCATCCTGTCGGGCGGCTTCGACCTGTCCGCCGGCGCGGTGATATCGCTGGTCAATGCCGTGCTGGCATCGAGCATGGACCCGATGGCGCCGGGCGCCAGCATCATCCTGTGGACCGCCGTCGGGATCGGCGTCGGCATGGCGGTGGGCGCCTTCAACGGCTTCTTCATCGCCGTGCTGCGCATGCAGCCCATCGTGGTGACGCTGTCGACCATGTTCATCCTGCAAGGCGTGACGCTGCTGGTGATGGACAAGCCCGGCGGCTTCGTGTCGCCCGATCTCGGGACCCTCTATTTGGGTGACGCGATCGCCGGCTGGCTGCCGATGCCGCTGGTGGTGATCGGCGTCGTCCTGCTCGCCTGGTTCTGGCTGAAGGGAACCCGC
>NZ_RZOM01001853.1:0-507 GCF_003999175.1 Mesorhizobium sp. M7A.F.Ca.ET.027.03.2.1
AGAAAAGATAGGCCACGGCCGGCGTTAGAAAGATCAAACGCTCGCGGCTTTCGCGGTCCCATTGGCTCTTCGGTCGGGAGCCCGGGATACTGTCGACCACGCTAAATCTCATCGCTCGGTTCGTCTCATTCTGTACACTTTACGGCGGCCGAACGCCGGCATTCGAGATTGAAGGGCTGCGGAGCGGGCGGTAGGATGACGACCGCCCGCGTGGACGGAACGCTATTTGATGTAGCCTGCATCTTTGAGCAGCTTGGTGACATCACCGTTCGCTTTGTCCATCGCCTCTTGTGCGGTCGCTTCGCCGATGATGGCGCGATTGACCTGGAGGCCGATCGCGTCAATCATCTCGAAAGTCAGCGCGTGACGCGGGCGGCCTTCCATCCAAGCCTTTTTTGCGGCCTCGTAGAGCGTGGGCACCCAAAGCTGAGCTTTCTGGACCTCGGGGTCCTGGAAGGCAGAGTGGCGGGACGGCGGCGCTCCGGCCAGCACTGCTGCCTTGTGAAC
>NZ_RZOM01001854.1:0-507 GCF_003999175.1 Mesorhizobium sp. M7A.F.Ca.ET.027.03.2.1
GAGGTAGCCATGAAAGATCCTCGGGAGTGTGTGTGCGGGTCGAACGCCGCGTGCCGAAACCGCATCAGCGGCCGTTAACTCTCGACCATCTCAGCCTACCAAGGGTGTTATGCGCCAGGTATCCGACAATGACGAGAAAGAGCAGAATCGAAGCAACAACCGAGATTTGAGGGTCGATCTCCTGGCGGATGTTTTCCCACATTCTCATGGGAAGCGGGATGGCATCCCTGCCGGAGAGAAACAGTCCAAACACGACATCGTCGAACGCCGCGATGAACGCGAACAAAAACGCACTGACAATGCTGGGCATCAGGAGCGGCAGGGTAATCGTAAAAAGAACGACCGCCGGTCGCGCACCCAGGCTGGCTGCAGCTGATTCCAGGGAGGTGTCGAACCGCTGAAGCCCGGCGACGGCGACCACGACGACGTAGGGTATCCCCAAAAGCATATAGGCGAGCAGGAAAACATGCTCCGTTCCCACCATTCTGTGTGGGGCGACAATCAGAT
>NZ_RZOM01001855.1:0-506 GCF_003999175.1 Mesorhizobium sp. M7A.F.Ca.ET.027.03.2.1
GAATTCCCCTGTGCTTTATTGCGCACCAAGACCGAGGCCCCTCCGGATTGAGGTAGCGGCCTTCTGAAACTGGTCAGGCTCGAGATTGAGCACTGCTGTTTCCTCTTCCGTGCATAGTCAATGACTGTATAAACTGACCCAACGTTATGATACGCGAAGTCCGTGTCATGGTCTGAATTGAAAGTGTAATTGCATGTCGAGCAGGTTCGTCCGGCCCGTGGTGGTGCAAGTTGGCCGGCAGGAGCGTGAGCGCGTCATATTCGATGTGAACGACGCAGCCGCGATCCTGCTGCGGAGTTTCCCTCATCAGACGACGAAGCGAAAACTGGCTATGGATGCATGTCTTCAGGTTCTGCGCGGCGAAGCTCAGACGCCGGTTGCGAGACGGGCTTTCGTTGCCGCGGCGTTGGAAGCGAACATCTTACGCAGCGACTGAGGTCCAAGTTGATAGTAGCCTCGATGGTTTCGAAAGTGACTTTGAAAAGTAGAGCTTCAAAGCAACACAG
>NZ_RZOM01001856.1:0-504 GCF_003999175.1 Mesorhizobium sp. M7A.F.Ca.ET.027.03.2.1
CATTACAACGGTCGCTACAGCGCCTTCTACTTGCGCTGGGCGACGGGCTTTCCCGTGAAGATAGACGCCGATGGTCGATTGTCCCAGGAAACGAGCTACGATTTCCAGTCGATCTATCTCAGGACGATCCTGATCAGCCTTGTCGTGACGGGCCTCACGATCGTGATCGGATACCCGCTCGCGTATGTCATCGCCAATTCCAGTGGGCGGACAGCCGCGGTTCTGCTGTTCTTCATTCTCCTTCCATTCTGGACCTCGCTCCTGGTTCGAACAATGTCGTGGATCGTCTTCCTTCAGACAAACGGCGTTCTCAACAATGCCCTGGCGGGAACGGGACTGATTTCCGAGCCGCTGTCCCTTCTTTACACCCGCATGGCGACGATCGTCGCGATGATCCAGATTCAGCTGCCGTTCACCGTGTTGCCCATGATCAGCGTGATGCGGGCGATTCCGGTGAACCAGGTCAAGGCCGCCCGCAGCCTCGGCGCCGGCCCACTCCTGGCA
>NZ_RZOM01001857.1:0-502 GCF_003999175.1 Mesorhizobium sp. M7A.F.Ca.ET.027.03.2.1
GAAGGAAAAGAAGGGCAATGTCAGCGCCTGACATGATGAGCCCGCAGCGAAATTCTGAAACGGCGCCGCAAGGCGCCGTTTTGCTGTCACACAGGGCTTTTGCGCGGCGTACGGCTTGGCGTCGCAAATGTGTCACTCGCGGACGGGTTGGAAGTGCGGATTTGGACACGCCCCTTGATCTTTGGGGGTCGTGCATCCAACTAACTGGAGAAGGCCGAGGTGCCCGATTTCTGTGCTGTAAAACTCCCGTCATAAACGGTGGTAGGCGGAACGATCCCCGGTCGTTAATATAAGATTCGCGGTTGGCTGATTGGCGGCCGCGACATGAAAGGTTGGACAATGGCCAAAGTATCCAAGGCACCCAGCGACGGCGTCTTCGCAGTTCTCCCACTGCGCGACATCGTGGTGTTCCCGCACATGATCGTGCCGCTCTTCGTCGGGCGTGAGAAGTCGATCAAGGCGCTGGAAGAGGTGATGGGTCAGGAAAAGCAGATCCTGCTTG
>NZ_RZOM01001858.1:0-497 GCF_003999175.1 Mesorhizobium sp. M7A.F.Ca.ET.027.03.2.1
GCGCAAAGGCTTCCGCCGTGCGCAGATGCAGCCGGTTGCCCTCGATCGTCAGCGAGACGCCGCGCGCCCCACGGTCGAAGACTTTCAATCCCAGCCAGTCCTCGAGCTTGGCGATCTGCCGGCTCACGGCGCCATGGGTGATGTTGAGCTTTTCGGCGGCCGCCGAAAAGCTGCCTGTTCGCGCCGCCGCATCGAAGGCGCGCAGTGTTTCGAGCGGTACCATTGTGTCCGAGCTGTGATCCATAGTCACAGGTGATCCTCGATTTGGTCGTTTGTCAACTGGCCTGAAATGGCGTTTTCTGCCTTTCAGGACCGAAGAATGCGAGGGCAGTGAGATGAACGCAATGACGGGCACGTTGAATTCGACACAGCGGATGGACACCACGGCAGCCATTGCTGTCGCGCTGACGGTGGTTGGTTGGGCCTCCGCCTTTCCGGCGATCCGCGCCGGTCTCGCTGCCTTCGGACCGCTGGAACTCGGCGCATTGCGCTTTGCC
>NZ_RZOM01001859.1:0-496 GCF_003999175.1 Mesorhizobium sp. M7A.F.Ca.ET.027.03.2.1
TCGCCGATGTGCGCGTCAAGGGCGAGCCGGTGGCCAACCAGAACGCCAAGAAATAATCCAATTTTAGGCGGAGCGATCCGCGGACACGCTCTGACGGACGACGCCATATGCTGTATTTTTCGCGCTTCAAGATGATCCTGATCTGGGTGGCCGTGGCCATCACAGTGATCCTCGCCGCGCCCAACCTGTTCTCCGCCAGCACGCTGGCGCAACTGCCCAGCTGGGTGCCGAAGCGGCAGATGACGCTCGGCCTCGACCTGCAGGGTGGTTCGCACATCCTGCTGGAAATGAACCAGAACGATCTGATCAAGGACCGGCTGGAGACGACGCGCGATGAAATCCGCACGCTGCTACGCGACGCCAAGATCGGCTATACCGGCCTTGCCGGCACGGGGCGGACCCTGCAGGTCCGCATCACCGATCCCGCCCAGATCGATGCCGCCAAGACGGCGCTGAAGACGCTGACCGATCCGGTCGCTGCCGGCCTGTTCACCGG
>NZ_RZOM01000185.1:0-7557 GCF_003999175.1 Mesorhizobium sp. M7A.F.Ca.ET.027.03.2.1
GCCTTATCAGGCTCGATTCGGTTGAAGATGCCGGCCGACATTTCCAGCCATTCCTTAACCTGCGCACCGGTGATTTCGACGGCACGCACGGTGTTGGGATAGAGATAGAGGTCGGCAACGTTCTTGATGGCGATGTCGCCCGCCGGCACGTCGGTATAGTAGTCGGCGCCGTTGCGCCCGCCGGCCTTGAACGGCGCGGCCGCCGACAGCAGCGGCACATCCTTCCATTGCGTGTTCTTGAGGATATCCCGGAGGTACCAGGTCTGCGCCTGGCTGACGACCTGCACCGACGGATCGTCGGCGACCAGCGCGAAATAGGAATAAAGCGGCGCGGAGGTCTTGCCGACGGGACGCCGCACATAGGCCAGCGTCGCCTGGTGGTCCTGTTCGAGGGCCGCGATGATGCGCTTGTCGTCCGGGACAGTCGGCTTGTTCTTGTTGTCGAGGCGTTCGAAGATCGGCCGCGCTTCGGAGGTGGCTGAAACGACCTTCCATTTCGACCCGTCACGCTCCAGCATCAGGTCGATCAGCCCCATATGCGAGCCCCAGAAACCGCCCATGACGGCGGGTTTGCCCTGCAGCGTGCCCTTTTGCGTGTCGACACCGTCGAGCGACTGAAAATCCTTCTTGCCGGGGAACACCAGATGCTGGTGGCCGGTGAACACCGCATCGATGCCGTCGACGCCGGCGACGAAGAACGAGGCGTTCTCCATCATGTCGCCCTGCTTCACGTCGATGCCGGAATGCGAGAGCGCAAGGACGATGTCGGCGCCCTCCTCCTTCATCTGCGGCACCCAGGCCTTGGCCGCCTCGACGATGTCGCGCGTCTTGACGTTGCCCTCGAGGTTCTTGAGATCCCAGACCATGATCTGCGGCGGCACGAAGCCGATGATGCCGACCCTGATCGGCTGCTCGGCGCCCGAACCGTCCTTGATCTTCTTGTCGAGGATGACATAGGGCTTGAGATAGAGCTTGTCGTCGCGCGGGTTCGCGGCAAGCTCGGTGCCGCGGATCAAATTGGCGCAGACGAAGGGAAAATTGGCGCCGGCCAGCACCTTGTCCAGGAACGACAGGCCGTAGTTGAACTCGTGGTTGCCCAGCGTCGAGCACTCGTAGCCAAGCAGGTTCATGCCTTTCATGATCGGATGCAGGTCGCCGTCCTTCAGCCCCTTCTCATAGGCGATGTAGTCGCCCATCGGATTGCCCTGCAGCAGGTCGCCATTGTCGATCAGCATCGAATTCACGGCTTCCTTGCGCACAGCATCGATGAGAGACGCCGTGCGCGACAGGCCCAGCGTGTCGTTCGTTTTGTCGGCGTAGTAATCGTAAGGCAGCACGTTCACATGGATGTCGGTGGTCTCCATGATCCGGAGATGGGCCTGGTTGGCTTGAGCGCGGGCGGAGAACGGATGCAGCATGATCAGTGCCCCTGCGGCGGCGCCCGCAAGGAGATCGCGGCGGGATATGGGATGGAGCAGTTGCGACATGTTTTCTCCTTCGACAACTGACAAGCCCTGCCCCGAAGCGAACTTCGCTCTGAAACCTGCTTAAGTCCATTCAACAAGTCGCGCGCATGAAGCCGCCACTCGATCAGCAACGGATGACGTGCCGATGAACGATCGGGGCGAGGAAATCAGCCCTTGTCGTCGTCGCCTTGGGTGATCAGCCGCGCGCTGCGCTGGCCTGTCGCATAAATCCATAGCCAGCTCAGCGAAACCGCAAGCCGGTTGCGAAAACCGATCAGGAAATAGATGTGCGCCACTCCCCACAGCCACCAGGCCGCCCGGCCGGTCAGCTTGAGCCAGCCGAAATCGATCACCGCGGCGCGCTTGCCGATCGTGGCGAGATCGCCGGCATGCCTGTAGTGGAAAGGACGCGCGGTCGTGTCGCCGCCGAGCCTGGCCTTGATGGTGGCCGCAACATGTCGGCCCTCCTGCTTGGCGGAAGGCGCGACGCCGGGCACCGGCCGGCCATCGGGCCGCAGCACAAGGGCGGCGTCGCCGATGACGAAAATCTCCGGGCTGCCAGATACAGTCAGATCGGGCTCGACCAGCACCCTGCCCGCGCGGTCCGCCTTCGCTCCCAGCCATTCAGCGGCCGGCGAAGCGGCAACGCCGGCTGCCCACAGGATCGTTCGGGCTGCCAGTTGCTTATCGCCAAACACAACACCTTCGGCGTCGCAGCGCGTGACGGCCCGGCCAAGCTCGACCGTCACACCGAGCCGCTCGAGCGCTTTGCTGGCATAGTCGGAAAGTTTCGGTGCGAAATTGGCCAGAATGCGGTCGCCGACCTCGATCAGCACCACACGCGTCTGCCGCGCGTCGATGTTGCGGAATTCGCCGCGCAGCGTGTCATGCGCCAACTCGATGATGGTGCCGGCAAGCTCGACGCCGGTCGGCCCGCCGCCGACGATCGCAATGGTCAGCAACGCCCGGCGTTTGGCCGGATCGGTCTCCCGCTCGGCCTGCTCGAAGGCCAGCAGAATTCGCCGCCGAATGCTGGTGGCGTCCTCCAGCGTCTTCAGGCCCGGGGCGAAAGGCTCCCATTCGTCGTGGCCGAAATAGGCGTGGCGGGCCCCGGTGGCGAGCACCAGCGTGTCGTAGGCGACCGCGCTGCTGTCATCGAGCAGCACGCGCTTGCCGGCGCGGTCGACACCGGTGACATTGGCGAGCAGCGTCGTCACATCCTTGCGCTTGCGCAGGAGGTGGCGGATCGGCCAGGCAACCTCGGAGGTGGCCAGCGCCGTCGTCGCCACCTGGTAGAGCAGCGGCTGGAAGAGGTGATGGTTGCGCTTGTCGATCATGGTGATGCGCACGGGAGCGCCAGCAAGTGCACGGGTGAACTCGAGACCGCCGAAACCCGCGCCGACAACGACGACATGATGCCTGGCTTCATTCATTTCGTTCACCCCGATGGCAAGATTGCCTGTCCTGGATGTAGGTATTTTTGTGCAATGCAACAACAGATGGACGGTGCCCGAGACTCGTCGTTCCATGTCGTGAATGCACATGTTGTATCGTATCGCGAGGTATAGCGTCATCGAACACGCGATGAGGTGAGGCATGGCCAACGATCGTGACGACGATGCTCCGGCGCAGTATTCTTCGCCGCCCTGTTTCATGCACGAGCTCGATCCGGAATTCCGTGCGCCTTCGAGCGACTGGATCGATGTGAGACGCTGGCGCAAGGCCGAACGCGAACGGCTGATCGCTGCGCGTCTCGCCGTTTCGGCCGACGCGCGAGCGGTAATGTCGCAACGCATCGCCGATGGCCTCGACGCGATCATTGGCGAGATCGCCGGGCGCATGGTCAGTCTTTACTGGCCGTTTCGCGGCGAGCCGGATTTGCGGCCTTGGATGGCGTCCATAAACGAACGCGGCGGCCGCACCGCCCTGCCCATCGTCATCGAGAAGGGGCACCCGCTGATCTTCCGCGCCTACAAAGCGGGCGACCGGCTGGAGAAAGGTGTCTGGAACATCCCGATCCCGGCCGAGGGCGATCCGGTGCTGCCGGACATCGTCATCTCGCCGATCGTCGGCATCGATCCCCAGAACTACCGCCTGGGTTATGGCGGCGGCTTCTTCGACCGCACGCTGGCAGCGATGCCGTTCAAGCCGCTGGTCATCGGCGTCGGCTACGAATTGCAGCGCATCGCGACCATCTACCCGCAACCGCACGATATTCCGATGGACCGGGTGGTAACGGAGGCCAGTTAGTCCAGGCTGTGCTGAGATTCAGGTCAGGCCGAGTCGAAAATGGTCGCTTCCGAGAACGGGAGCGGAGCGTACTTTTCGTACGCGAGCACCGGAAGCGCAGGGAGCTACCATTTGCAGGCCGGCATCACCTGAATATCAACGCAGCCTAGGCCATTTCCGGCTTCATGCCCATGGCGGTCCTGTCGACGATTTCGCGTAGCGCAAAGGACGAATTGATCTTGGTCACATGCGGCATCGCCGACAGCCATTCCTTGTGGATGCGCTCATAGTCGACGAGATCCTTCGCCGCGATCCGCAGGATGTAGTCGTACTCGCCCGACATCAGGTGACAGGACAGCACGTTCGGGCAGCGTTTGATCGCCGCCTCGAAATCCGACAGCGTCTTCTCGAACTGTCCCGACAGCGATATGTGCACGATCGCCGTCATCTGGTGGCCAAGTGCGGCATTGGAAAGCCGGGCATGGTAGCCACGAATGGTTCCGGATTTCTCCAGATTGTCGAGCCGGCGCGAACAGGCCGACTGCGACAGGCCGACCTTCTCGGCCAGTGCCGCATTGGCGATCCTGCCATCCTTCTGCAAAGCCTCGAGAATGGCGATATCAATCCTGTCGAGCGGCATTATTCGTGAATCCTGCGAATATCCAGCTATTTCGCGCAACGATTATCGAAACCGGCAGGTTGACGCAAGCGCATTCGCAAACACCTGCGCAACGATTCGTGGTTCACTCCATCCATACAGGGAACGAGCCCAAAAGGGCCGGATCAGGAGAAGAAAATGCGCGTCGGCTGCCCCAAGGAAAGCAAGAACCACGAATACCGCGTCGGCCTTACCCCCGGCTCGGTCCGCGAATATGTCGCCCATGGCCACGAAGTTCTGGTCGAGACCGGGGCCGGGGCCGGCATCGGCGCCGATGACAATGCCTATCGCGCCGCCGGCGCCATGATTGCCAAGACGGCCGCCGAGGTGTTCGCCAGGTCGGACATGATCGTCAAGGTCAAGGAGCCGCAGCCCAGCGAATGGGCGCAGCTTCGCGAAGGCCAGATCCTGTACACCTACCTTCACCTTGCTCCGGATCCGGAGCAGACCAAGGGCCTGCTTGCGTCCGGCGTGACCGCAATCGCCTACGAGACCGTGACCGACGATCGTGGCGGCCTGCCGCTGCTGGCGCCGATGTCGGAAGTTGCCGGACGCCTGTCCATCCAGGCCGGCGCCACGGCACTGCAGAAGGCCAATGGCGGCCGCGGCGTGCTGCTGGGCGGCGTGCCCGGCGTGCTGCCCGGCAAGGTCACCGTGCTCGGCGGTGGCGTCGTCGGCCTGCACGCGGCCAGGATGGCGGCCGGCCTTGGCGCCGATGTCACCATCATCGACCGCTCGATCCCGCGCCTGCGCCAACTCGACGACCTGTTCGCCGGCCGCGTCCACACCCGTTACTCGACTGTCGAGGCACTGGAAGAAGAATGTTTTTCAGCCGACATCGTCGTCGGCGCGGTGCTGATCCCGGGTGCCGCGGCGCCAAAACTGGTTTCGCGCGAAATGCTGTCGGGCATGAAGAAAGGCTCGGTGCTGGTCGACGTCGCCATCGACCAGGGCGGCTGCTTCGAGACCTCGCATGCGACCACCCATGCCGAGCCGACCTATGAGGTCGACGGCGTCATCCACTATTGCGTCGCCAACATGCCGGGTGCCGTGCCGGTCACTTCGGCCCACGCGCTCAACAACGCGACGCTGCACTATGGCCTGCAGCTCGCCGACAAGGGCCTTAAGGCGCTGGTCGACGATCATCACCTGCGCAACGGCCTCAATGTCCACAAGGGCAAGATCACCAACCGGGCAGTCGCCGAGGCGCTCGGCTACGAACTGGTCGAGCCGAAAGCCGTTCTCGCCGCCTGATTTTCGCGAAAACAGCTCCTTTCAATCCAGCCCGCCGGTTCCATGCCGGCGGGTTTTTTCTTGCGAGCCTATTTTTCAGGCAAAGCATGGCGTCGAAAGATGTGACGCAACGGCACTTTGCTCATCATTGTTGCATATTTGTCATTCCCGTACCGGCCGACTCCCTGCTAGAGACATTCCGGGTTTACTCATTGGGGTACGGGCATATGTTCATTCGCACATCCGCGAAATCTTTTCTTCTTGGTGCTGTTTCTGCTGTGGCTTTGATGTCTGCTGCTCATGCAGCAGACGTCGTGCAGCCGGTAGAAGAAGCTGCCGGCTTTAACTGGAGCGGTCTGTACGTTGGTTTTGGCGTCGGTGCCGGTGCCAACGTACACGAGCTCAGCAGCGATTTTATTCCAGTCTCGCTGAACGGCATTGGTGGCGAAGGCGTCTATGGTGAGCTGACGGTCGGCTATGACTATATGGTCTCGCCCCGGTTCCTCATCGGAGGTCTGCTGGACGCTCACGTGGGCAACATCAAGACCACGCTGGACATTACGGGGTTCGACGCTTCTATCAAGGAAACCTACGGTTTCGACGCTGGCCTGCGTCTCGGCTACCTCTTGACGCCGAACACTCTGGGCTACGTGCTGGGTGGCTATTCCTGGCAGAAGTACAAGCTCGATACGAACGCCGGCTTCGACTTTGATTGGGATCAGAGCGGGTATTTTGTCGGAGGTGGCATCGAAACGGCCATCAACAGCAATTGGACGATCAAGACTGAGTATCGCTATACGGGCTTCGGGACCAAGGACGATCTTCTTTCCGAGGCTGGCATCGTCGGGGTTCCGGACGGTCTCCTGAATCTTGACACCTCGCGCCATACTTTCCAGATCGCGGCCAGTTACCGTTTCGGTGCACAGAACGGCGGCGGCGCTGCCTTCGAGACGCCAGCCTACAACTGGACCGGATTCTATATCGGCGGCGCTGGTGGCGCCGGTGCGTCCGTGCACCAAATCAACGTTCCGCCGCTCGGCGGCCTAGAATTCAATGGTCTCGGTGGCGAAGGTGCCTTTGGTGAACTGAACGTCGGCTACGATCATGACTTCGGCAGCTGGGTCGCAGGCGTCATGGTCGATGCACGCTACTCCGGCATGACTTCCGAACTGGAGCTCGGCGGCGGATCGATCAACGTCGATACAGACTATGGGTTCGATGTGTTGGGCCGCGTCGGCATGAAGATGAACGAATCGACCCTTGCCTATGCGCTTGCCGGCTACAGCTGGCAGCATTTCGATCTGAACGCTTCCGACCCGATCGGCGACATTCTCGACTGGGGTTCCAGCGGTTTCTCGGTTGGTGGCGGCCTTGAAACGGCTCTGTCCAGCAATGTCACCGTTGGCCTCGAATATCGCTATTCGCAGTTCGCCGAGAAGGACTTTTCTTCGGAATTCGGCGCACCCGACGACACCCTTACCTCGACTTCCTCTTTCCACACCGTGCGTCTCGGCGCGAAGTACAAGTTCAACTAAAAGGCCCTCCAGCCAAACAGTTGCAGCCCGTCGGCCATGCCGGCGGGCTTTTTTTATTGCTCGAATCTTTCCGCGCCAAACGCAGGCAACAAAAAAGCGGAGCCAAAGCCCCGCTTCCTCGATGTCGAGATTTACCGCCGGTTCATCCGCGGTCGGCAAATCGATCGACAATGGCTTTCTATCGCGCATATGCGACGGCAGTACGACAACTGTTTCCAGCGGCTAGTCTCAGCCTCAAGCGCGCTCGATGCGGCACTGGTAGCAATTGTTGCGCGCCGAACGGACATGGACGTAGGCGATCTCGTCGCGTTCGAACAGCGTCTCGGCCCGTGCAGCAATTGCCGTGGTCGGGATGACGCCGCCGCTGCCATAGACGATGCGATCATCCCTGCCATAGCCGCGCACGATGTAGTCGGGGCTTTCGAGAATCTCGGGC
>NZ_RZOM01001860.1:0-496 GCF_003999175.1 Mesorhizobium sp. M7A.F.Ca.ET.027.03.2.1
ACCGCGATCCGCGAAACCAGCGTCGTCTTCGCGGCCTTCATCGGACGCCTGTTCCTCGGCGAGATGCTGACGCCGCGGCGGGTCGGCGCCTGCGCTATCGTCGCGCTCGGCGCCATCTGCCTCGGCTATCAGCCGTGACGGAAATGCGGATCGCGAAGATTCTGGACTGCAGCCCGTCTCAGGACGGTGAGGGCTGCTGACGATTTTTGCCACCGGCATCGCGCTCAATCTTGGCAATCCGAAGATGCCGTTGTTCTACGTCGCGCTGTTGCCTAGCGGCGTCGGCGCATCGCTCAATGCTGCTCATCTTGGTGTGCTGATGATGGTGATCCTGGCTGTTGAAGCGGTGGTGATCGGCGTTCATGTCATCCTCGCCGGCCGCGCCCGCAGCCTGTTGCGCACGCCAGGGATCGTACGCCGGGTGACCGCGCGGCGGGCGGTGTGATGATCGGCGCCGGCGTTGCCGTTGTTGCCGCGCGCTGAGCGGATTGCCCAG
>NZ_RZOM01001861.1:0-493 GCF_003999175.1 Mesorhizobium sp. M7A.F.Ca.ET.027.03.2.1
GGTAACCGGTGCCGCCGGCGACCCGCCGCCCAGCGTCGACAATGTCGTCTCCATCTTTGAGCGCAGACGGATGGCGATGTCATGAGCGATACGCTGCAGAAGATGATTGGCGAGACCCTGCAAAAGCCGCAGGCCGTCATGGAGAAACCGCAGCCTGTGCTGGCCGGCGAATGGGCATTGTTCCTCGACATCGACGGCACGTTGCTGGAACATGCCGAGCACCCGGACGCAGTCTCGGTCAGCGACGAGCTTCGCTCCTTGCTGCAAGGCCTGGACCGCAAGCTGAACGGGGCGTTGGCGTTCATCACGGGCCGGTCCGTTTCGGCCGTCGACCATCTGTTTCAGCCTTTGAAACTACGCGCCGCCGGGCTCTATGGCCTGGAACATCGGCTCCTGCCGGACGACGACGTCGAAATCGCGGACGAGCCGGCGGATATCGCAGCCCTTGCCGACGAGATCGAGGCCGAGCTCGGTCGCGGGGCCTATATCGAGC
>NZ_RZOM01001862.1:0-491 GCF_003999175.1 Mesorhizobium sp. M7A.F.Ca.ET.027.03.2.1
ATTTCAGCGACACAACCGAGGTAGCTCAAGTTCTCGAGGTTCTGCGTTCGGCTTAAATCCGCAACAGTCTGGATGAGTGCAGCGCAGAGATGGCGCGGTGCTCAAAAAATGTAAACGGCAGAGACGTTGCCGTCCGGTCCTTTGCCCCCGTTTCCGGTAGACGATTTCGACTGTATGAATGACCGAACTGAGAGCGCGAAGCTGCCGCATACCGCGCTACTTCATCCTCGACGCTACTGTTTTCTGTGTCTTGCTCTTCGCCGTCGCCCTTCCCCGGCCAAACCGGTCTTACTGACGTTCTGCGTCCCAGGTGTAGATGCCGGATTGAGCAGCTTCGCCGCGCCTCGACCAGACGAACGAGGCCGTCGGTCCCTTTGAGTTTGGCCGCGAAGTTGTCGTCCTGGAGAATCCGGCCACGGATCGCCTCGAAAACCTCCTCGGGTTCTGGCCCTGTGAGCTTGGCAATCTCGCCGGCGCCCCGGACCTTCATC
>NZ_RZOM01001863.1:0-490 GCF_003999175.1 Mesorhizobium sp. M7A.F.Ca.ET.027.03.2.1
ACTCTATCTCTACACCATTCGGCTCGTCGATCCCGAAGTGATCAAGGCACGGCAGATCGTCAGGTCCAACACCGACGAATATCGGGGGCTGGAAGATAACCGCCGTACCTCGCAGGTGGCCTTCGCGCTGCCCTATCTGTCGCTGACGCTCATCATCATCCTGTCCGCGATCTGGACCGGCATTGCGGTCGCCGACCGTCTGGTGCGGCCCATTCGCCAGCTTATCGGCGCCGCCGACGAGGTCGCGACCGGCAATCTCGACGTCGCCGTTCCCGTCAGGCCTTCGGACGGCGATGTCGCGTCGCTCGGCGATACGTTCAACAAGATGCTTCTCGAACTTAAATCGCAGCGCAATGAGATCCTGTCGGCCAAGGACCTGATCGACGAACGGCGCCGCTTTTCCGAAGCCGTGCTTGCCGGCGTTACCGCCGGCGTCATCGGCGTCGATCCCTACGGCATCGTCACCATCGTCAACCGCTCGGCCGAGGCG
>NZ_RZOM01001864.1:0-488 GCF_003999175.1 Mesorhizobium sp. M7A.F.Ca.ET.027.03.2.1
GCACGCCGACACTCAAGGTCACACCAGTGTAGTCCGGTTCGCAAGCAAGCGCGGGGGTTGCGGCTGACACCATGAGCGCGCCGACCAATGTTGCGAGTTTGTGTACCATGCCAGTTCTCCTCCTTTGAAACACGAAGCTATTTGATTGAACCTGCGAGCAACCCGGACCGCATCATGCGGCCGAGCAGAGCCGCGACGAACATCATCGGAACGATCGAGATGAGTGTGGCCGCCGATATTGCCCACCATTCGTCTCCGCGACTGGATACCTGTCCGGCGAGAACCACGGGCAGCGTTTGCCACCGAGACGTGGTGAGCAGCAGAGCAAAGAGAAACTCGTTCCAGATGAAGGCCAGCACGATCATGAAAGTGGCCAACATCCCAGGTCGGACCATCGGCAGCACGATCTCGAAGAAGATCCGCCAGCGCGGCACGTCGTCCACGAGCGCCGCCTCCTCGACCTCCAAGGGCACGCTTTTGAAGAAGTC
>NZ_RZOM01001865.1:0-488 GCF_003999175.1 Mesorhizobium sp. M7A.F.Ca.ET.027.03.2.1
GTGCAGTCTTCCAACCGGCCGGTCAGTGCCGCCGAAATGGTGCTGATCCGGCTGGCGCACGCCGCCGACCTGCCGAAGCTGGACGAGGCGTTGCGATCGCTCGAAGGTGCCGCACCGGTGCAAAATGGCGCGCCGCGCCCGAATGGGGCGCCGGCAAGTTCCGGCAATGGCGGTGGTGCCAGCGCGGTGGCGCAGACGCGCATGCCATCCGGATCGGGCGGGGCACAGAGCATGCGGCTGGTCGAAGCCTCGCCTGCTGCCGTTGCCTACGTCGCTCCGCCGGAGCCGGCCATGGAATCGGCGCCGCTGAAATCGCTGGCCGACATCATTGCGCTCGCCGATGCGCAGCGCGACATCGCCTTCAAGGTGCTGGTCAAGAGCTGCATCCGGTTTGTGCGTATCGAGCCCGGCCGCATCGACGTCGGCCTGACCAGCGATGCGCCCAAGATGCTGCTCAACGACCTGACGACGAAGCTTCGCGCCTGGAC
>NZ_RZOM01001866.1:0-488 GCF_003999175.1 Mesorhizobium sp. M7A.F.Ca.ET.027.03.2.1
ACACAGCGATGAAGGGGATTTGTTCAGCCGGCAGCAGAGCATCGAGTTCTGCCATCGCGGGAAACAACCGACGTTCATCTGCTTAAAGCGACATCGGTCAGCAAGACCGCAATTTTACGTCGATCGGAGATGGGATATGAGAGATTTGCCGAGCGACTTCGATGCTGACGTTGTGATCGAAGTCAGTCGGTTTCTCGATGATGCCGAGGATCTCGCCCCGTTGCCGGTGCACGAACTGGTTAAGCGGATTCGTACGACACTGCAGACCCGCCTTTCCGATCAAGCAATCGAAAAACTGGTCGTCGAGATGGCGTCTAAACGTGGATTGCCCATGGTCTTCGACAAGCCTGCATGACTGGAGAGAATGGCAGGCCGAGAAAACGGCCATGTGCGAGTCTTCACCTGCCGGGCTGGCGAACATAAGCCGTCGGCTTGACAGCTCTGATAATGGTTCTCGGTTCGCCGGGAGGGGCAAGGCGATATTGGAC
>NZ_RZOM01001867.1:0-487 GCF_003999175.1 Mesorhizobium sp. M7A.F.Ca.ET.027.03.2.1
CTGCTGTCCGGCGCGCCGGCCAACCCGGCCAGCGCGCCGGACAGCAGCGCCGTCGAGATCAGCACCCGCTCGACATGGATGCCGCCATATCTGGCGGCTTCCGGGTTTTCGCCGGTGACCCTGATCCTGAAGCCGAGCGTCGTGCGCACGATCAGGAACCAGATCAGCGGCGCCGCGATCAGCGCCGCGACGACGCCGAGATGCAGTCTTGTGCCTTCGAGCAGCACCGGGAAATTGGCCGAATCCTCGATCGGCGGCGAGATCGGATAGCCGCTGAAGGAGTCCTTCCACGGGCCCTCGATCAGCGCCATCAGCGCATAATAGATGACCGAGTTGAGCAGCAGCGAACTGACGACATCGTCGACCTTGAATTTAACCCGCAGCGTGGCGGGAACAAGCGCCACCGCCGCACCGGCGGCGGCACCGGCCACCGCCATCAAGACCATGGCGAGCGGTCCCGGCATCGGAATGGCGCCGACAAAGCAGC
>NZ_RZOM01001868.1:0-487 GCF_003999175.1 Mesorhizobium sp. M7A.F.Ca.ET.027.03.2.1
CAATACGGACGTCGCGGGCTGGAGGCCTGAACGGAGAGAGAAGGAGAAAGACATGGCCGATACGGTCAGCAGCGAATTCCGCCTGCAAATGGAAGGTTATGGCCTGACGACGGCCGAAATCCACTATCACCTGCCTGATCATCCGAGCCTGCTTCAGCTCTATGTCTGGCAGGACTATGATCTCGCTCCGGCCTTTCCCGAACTCAAGGGCTTTCTCCAATATTGGGAGCGCGAACTCGACGGTCCGCTGCACTCGGTCCGCGTTGCTCATCACCGGCTCATCCGGCCTTCGGAGTGGCGAGCCGTCGAGGGCATCATCACGGTCCACTAGAGGTCTTTGGGACGGACTCCGCTCCTGCTTCGCCCCCGGAGCGACGACGTTGGAGCAGGCTCTTGCCGGCCCCACGCAGCGCCAACAATCTCCGCTCCAAGATTTCCAATTTCCATGTTGTAAAACGATCCTGCCGCGCTAGCCTGAAACCAGATG
>NZ_RZOM01001869.1:0-485 GCF_003999175.1 Mesorhizobium sp. M7A.F.Ca.ET.027.03.2.1
GCGAAAAGATGATCTCGGCGCGTCGGGTCCGCTCCGTCGCATCGATGCCGACATTGCCGGGAATGTCGGTATCTTCCGACAGCACCGGAATGCTGCCTGACGTGCCCAGTGGCCGGTTGAGGTCGATCAGCAGCCGCGAGTAACCGCTGAGGAAGGCCGGTGCATCGAGCTTCGACGACAGCAGGCGGGTCACTTCGGCGGCGCCGATATCCCAGGCGATGTGGCGCTGCAGATGGCTGGCATCGAGGCCGAGCTGTCGATACTCGGCCGGCATGTGGTTGGACGCATGCTCGCACAACAGCACGATATCGGAGCGGCCGTGCTCGTTGAGGACCTCGACGGCCTCGGGCCAATCTTTTCCGGCCTGCGCGGTCATCAATAGAGCGTCCGGTAGAGATCGCAGATGGAGGCCGGATCGAGACCGGCAAGACGCTCGGCTTCATGTCGCTTGAGGCCGACGGCATCGTGACGGGATGGTTCGCGCC
>NZ_RZOM01000186.1:0-7549 GCF_003999175.1 Mesorhizobium sp. M7A.F.Ca.ET.027.03.2.1
GGTCGCTGGTAGAGTACCCCCGCCGCTCCATTTGCGAAGCGACGGGCTCTCGCCCACCCCATACCTGTCAGAGCAATTTAGATGCCAAATTGTTTGACCCGTTATGGAGCACAGCCTTCGCGTTGCCAGTCGGTCCTGCCGGTCGCCTTCTCGTCGCTCTACCTCGACATCGATAACCATGCACATCATGCCGCGTTGGCCGCGATCACGAAATTGTCGGATTCGTACGAAGCAGAGTTCTGTACGATTCCAACCCTTTAACTTTGCACACCCCTGTTTTGTAATTCGGCGGCTGGGGGACGCCGTGCATCAGGTCGCATTTCACTGTCAATCGCGCGCCAGTGGGCGTATCTTCTCTAAATCGTCTGCACGTGTTTACGGGCGCGGACGGCAGGGAGATTGGAAAGCTCTTGCCCCAAGCGGGATTGAGCTATGACCAATCAAGAGAACGATTCCTATAAAAACCAATTGTTGCGTCGGCTTAACCCTGGTGACCTGGGGCTTTTGCAGCCACACCTTGAACTGTGGGACCTCGAGCTGAAAATGACATTGGAGAAAGCCGATTCGGAGATCGAAACGGTTTACTTCCTGGAAGACGGCATTGCCTCTGTGGTCGCGGCGGCTTCAGGTAAGGAGGCCGAGGTAGGTCTTGTCGGCTTTGAGGGAATGACCGGTGCCGCGCTCGTGATGGGCGCTGACTATGCGGCGCATCAATGTTACATTCAGTCGCCCGGCAGCGCTTTCAGGATCGGAGCCGAGCCCTTCAAGGAGGCTCTTGCGAACAGCCCAACGTTGCGCCTGTTCCTGTTGCGCTATGTCCACTACTTCCACATCCAGACCAGCTATACGGCCCTGATCAACGCAAAATCAAACCTTGAAGAGCGGTTGGCGCGCTGGCTTCTAATGTGTGACGATCGGGTCCACGGCGAACGCCTTGCGATCACCCACGAGTTTCTCGCCATCATGCTTGGAGCAAGACGCCCAGGGGTTACCGTTGGACTGCAAGTGCTGGAAGGGCGCGGTTTCATCTATTCTCGACGAGGCGAAGTGCATATCAGGGACCGCAGCGGCCTTGCGGCTTGCGCAAACGGCACCTACGGCAAACCGGAGGCCGAGTATGCGCGGCTGGTTGGATGAGAGCGCCTTCCCAGCATGCCGGACGTGGACCACTATAATAGGTGGTTCCAGACACTTGTGCCTCGCGCCAGCAAAACAGCCCGTCCCCATATTGCCGATACAGGAAACGGGGTGCGGAAGCCGCGATGCGATGCTCCCGCAATTCAACTTTGGACGCGCATGGATGTTGCGTTAGCTTCCGCTGACATGCTGCAGTCAGCTACCGCGACACCGAAAGTCGTTCATATCCCGTGGGTCAGTACAAGGTAAATAGCGGGCACTAACATCAACCAGCCGCCCATTCCTAGAAACACCAAAATGGCCATGCGCTCTGTTCGCCTGACAAGGTCGGCAATGTTTTCCTCGTCCGGCAACGAGACGGCGTCCGCAAACCCCGCGGCATGGTCGTTGTCATTTCCCGGTTGGTTTGCGCTGCCACTCGCATTCAATCTTTGGACCAATGTCATTGTTATCGTTCACCAAAAAAAATCCCAACCGGCCCGTTCTCGGCGCGCGAGCCGGAACGGGCCAAGGCGGAAAACTAGTTAAAATCGAAGGACGACCGAAGGTCCCCGTCGGCGGTAGCACCGGACGCGACGGCGGCCATGCCGCCAGTAACTGCGGCAAACCCGTCTCCAGCCTCGCCGGCGGCGGCGGTGGGGACGGTGGTGCCAGTCCCGATGGTAGACTTGCTGCACTTCTGCCTGTGCATCTTCGTCAAAGGTCGCTGTTTGTGGCGTCTCAAGTTCATCGAGGATGCCGCGTCCGGCTCCTGGAACACCCGCCACTGCGTCGATTGGGCGGACAGCGCTTGCAAGGGCCGCTGCCCCGGCAACACCAAACATTGCAGTCAAGAAGGATCGCCGATCCATAATAAACCTCCCAAGGTACCTGAGCTAAAAAGAGCGCGCTGCCGAATGAGCAGCCCAGCGCACGGTGAAATACAGGACCCGCCAGCCGCCGAAGCGGCTCACGGGTCCTATCAGCGCAGGAAGGGACGTACCGCGCCGATCCACGTCATGTCAGCCAAGGACTATCCCCATCACCAGGAAGGTGATGGCTGTTGCCAAAATCGGTGCGAGCAACCATCGCGCCTGGCCGACACTTTTTTCCACTGTTTCTCTCCGCGTTTGCAGAGACAACAACCTTCAGGCCTAAGCCGTTCCGCCTACTCCCAACGGGTAAGACCATTGCGTTTGCCAATCAGACTTTGGTCCTGCGCCAGGTTCAGCCAGAAGCCCGTATGAGGAACGTTTGGCCTGGCGACGTGTTCGGGTGGCCAGCCGATCGTGCTGCCGCCAGTTACAAGAGGAGAAAAACTATGAGGATGCACCTAAGCAGCGCCGCTGCGGCGCTCTTGCTGTTGGCCAGCGTCGGCGCAGTTGCGGCACAGGATGTGGTTGTCACACAGGAACAGGACACCGTCGTGCGCGAATACGTGAAGAAGCAACCCTTGGCTTCTGTGAAGCTTCCGGGGATGGAGTTGAACGTCGGCACGGCTCTGCCAGACACGGTCGAGCTCCACGAGGTCCCCAACGTCAAATACCGCTGGTCGACAACCGAACGGTTCTGGTGGACCCGAGCACACGCAAGATTGTGAAAGTCTACGACTGAAACTTCGAACCGGCCACGCCCGCCGGCAGGGATGGCGGCGGGGTGTGCTCGTCAAACCGCCGCTGAAATCGGACAAATGAAAATGATGAGCCCTGAAGTCGAGACGTCGCAAGCGCTCGTGGCGCGCCTGGCTGATCTCCAGGCGAAAGCGCGGGCAGCACCTATAAACGAAGCCGAAATAAAGACCTTCCAAAAGCTCGCAGCCGTCACGGACGACAGTTGCGGTCATTCGGCTCGGGATTTGGCCGTTCCAGGTTCGATGACGACATAGTGGTGCACGAGGTCACACCCTGATCGCCGCCGCCAAAATCCGGTTCTGCCTGCGGATCGCCGCGCGCAGCTCCGGGTATCTATGCTCCAAAATATCCCAATTTGGCTGCCTTCTATGACGCGCTCGCAACCTGGGCGGATGCCCCAATCCTGGTGAACGTGTTCCGCACCCTGACAGACTTGTTGA
Organism: Mesorhizobium sp. M7A.F.Ca.ET.027.03.2.1; assembly: GCF_003999175.1. NCBI lineage: Bacteria > Pseudomonadati > Pseudomonadota > Alphaproteobacteria > Hyphomicrobiales > Phyllobacteriaceae > Mesorhizobium > Mesorhizobium sp. M7A.F.Ca.ET.027.03.2.1. Next base: position 3,188 of record NZ_RZOM01000186.1, read on the forward strand.
CGTAGGCGACCCAGAGCCCTGTCACCACAAACGAGACTATGGGGGCCACCAGCGCATCGCCTGCGAGCACCAGGCTCACCGGAACGCCCAGAACTGACGCAACCCAGATCGTGTCCAGGATAAACACGACGGGAATCGCCAGCCACTGGAGCAGAAACAATTGCGGAAAGCGGCGGCTACGCCGCAGCATCGAAACGAGCACAATCAGCTGAAGCGCCAGAATGCCAGATTGAGGGCAACCTCGCCATACACCGCCAGCGGCCCATTCGAGAGGGTCATGAGTTGCTGGTAGCCGTCGGTCGAATTGGCGAAGTCGGCAAGCGTCCGCAATGGTGACACTGCCTGACCGATAGCCAGCAGCATCAGCCAGCCGCCGAAGCCCACAAGAGCCTCAGGATTCTGTGACGGCTTCGCGGCTGATCGAACGGCAAGGAAAACAGGCACGCCGATCAACAGCAGCAAGATCGCCCAATGCCAGACTGAAAACGTCCCCATTTACCCCTCCCCCTATTATGCCCTCCTAGGTTGTACCAGATTTCGAACTCAACTCAAGAGGCGACCCGCGTCTGAAACCAGGTCTTGTGCGGAAGCGACGCTTTCTCCTGCCTGCTCCTGACGTGTCACACCCCAATCGCCGCCACCAATATCCTATTCTGCCTCCGTATCGCCGCGCGCAGTTCCGGTATCTTCGCCGCGTCACGCTTCACGAATTCGATGAACATCATGTTCATGTTGTTGAAGATCAGTTCGCCGAGCGCTGCACCGTCGATGTCCTGGCGCACCAGGCCAATCTCCTGCAGCCGGGCGATCAGGGCGCGGATCTGTTCGGTCAGGGCGCGGTCGAGCGCGGTGTAGGCCTGGCCGAACGGGCTGTCGGGCAGTTGCGTCGAGATCGCCATCGCCTGCCGCCACATCTCCTTGCTGAGATAGTGCAGCGAGTGCTCGATATAGATGCCGACCAGCGTGTCCAGCGCGTCGCCGACATTGGCCGGCGGCTTGGCGACGACGCCTTGCCCGGCATTCAGCACCTCGTTGACCTCCAGCGAGACGATGGCGCCGAGGATGTCGCCCTTGTTCTCGTAGTAGTTGTAGATCGTCCCGACAGAGACCTCGGCCTGCGCGGCGATCGCCTCGATCTTGGCGCCTTCGTAGCCGGCCTCGCGAAACAGTTCGGCCGCCGCCTCGATGATACGCCGGTGCCGGTCCGCCTTTTGCCTAGCCCGCAATCCGCTCATTCCCAGCCTCTTGCCACAAAACAGAATTGACTCAATTTTAGAATTGGTTCAATTTTTTGCAAGAAGCCACAAAGGCAAGGGAGAACACTCGATGTCACACACAGCCAGCAATCCGCTTTCCATCCTGAAGACCCGTTTGCGCACAGCTGCCGCAGCCGCGGCGCTGCTGCTTTCGACGAGCGCGCAGGCCGCCGATCTCAACGCGCTGATCTGGTGCGATCATGCCGATCCGGCCTTGCTGCAGCCTTTCGAGGAGGCCAATGGCGTCAAGGTCAACGTCAAGGAATTCGAGGGCACCGGCGCCGGCCTCGCCATCGTGGAGCAGTCGCAGCCGGGCGACTGGGACGTGATGGTGATCGACAGCATCGACGTGCCGCGCGGCGTCGAGAAGGGACTGTTCGAGCCATTGCCGGAAGACAAACTGCCGCTGGCCGATCTGTTTCCGCAGGTGAAGATGGACAGCTCCACCGTGGCCGGCGGCAAGCGCTACGGCATCACCGAAAAGTTCGGCTACAACACGATCGGCTACAACAAGACCAAGGTCGATCCGGCCGACATGCAGTCGATGGCGGCACTCACCGGCGACAAGTACAAGGGCAAGGTCGCCATTTACGACTACTACCTGCCGGTCATCGGCATGGCCGCACTGGCGATCGGCAAGAAGACGGCCGATCTCACCGAAGCCGACCTGCCCGCCCTCAAGGACGAGCTCTTGAAGATGAAGGCCAATGCCAAGCTGGTCGGCGAAGTGACCGCCAGCCAGACGGCGCTTGCGACCGGCGAGGTCGACATATTGGTCGGCGGCGGCGAATGGGTGACGGCGGGCCTGGCCAAGGAAAACCCGGCGCTGGACTTCTCGGTCCCCAAGGAGGGTGCGATTCTCTGGTCGCAGTCGCTGGCCATGTTCAAGGATTCCAAGAACAAGGACATGGCGCTGAAGTTCATCCAGTACATTATGAGCCCGGAAGGCCAGGCGCGCCTTGCCACCTCCTCCTGCTATTGGGGCATGCCGGCCAACACCAAGGCCGCACTCACCGACGACCAGAAGAAGGCCCTGCGCTTCGACGAGCAGCCGGGCTTCCTGGCGCGCGCCCAGGCCTATCCGGCGCCGAACGCCGATCTCGACAAGAAGATGCAGGATATGTGGACCGAAATGCTGCAGGCGAAATGAGCCGATAGCGCTCATGAGCAGCTCGGCAAACAACGGACGTGCCCTGCCCCGGGCGGGCTCTGCTCTGCCCCGGGCGGCCCTGCCCCGGGCGGGCTCTGCCCTGCCCTGGGCGCTGGTCACGCCGGCGCTCGGCTGGACGCTGCTGTTCTTCGTGCTGCCCTTCATCGCCATGGGGTTTTCCAGCCTGACGGCGCATGAGGGCGGCGGCTTCACGGCGTCCAACTACAGCCAGTTCTTCAACAACCCGTCCTACTGGCAGGCGATGGTGAACTCGCTGCAGGTGACCGCGATCGTCACCGTAATTTCGGTGCTGCTCGCCTATCCCTTTGCCTGGATCCTCGCCGAACAGGTTCCGGAACGCTGGCAGCGGCTGGCACTGATGCTGGCCGTGCTGCCGTTCTGGACCTCCTATGTCGTGCGCTCCTACTCCTGGCTGCTGGTGCTGGCGCAGAACGGCGTCGTCAACCGGGCGCTGACCGGCTCCGGCCTCATCAGTGAGCCGCTGCAGCTCGCCAACACGCGGTTCGCCACCGTCACCGGCTTCGTGCACTTCTTCGTCATGCTGTTGACGCTGACCATCTTTGCCAACCTCAAGCAGTTGAGCCCGAGCTACCGCAAGGCGGCCGCCGATCTCGGCGCCGGGCCGGTGCGCACCTTCCTGCATGTCGTGCTGCCGCTGACCTGACCTTGCCTGGCATCATGGTCGGAGCCTTCCTGACCTTCGTGCTGTGCATCGGCGATTACATCACGCCGCAGATCTTGGGCGGCAACAACGAGCTGCTGATGCCGCAGCTGGTGATGATGCAGATCGGCAGGCGCGGCGATTTTCCGCTGGCCTCCGCACTGTCCATCATCCTGATGGCGGTGGTCACATCAGCCTATCTCGCCTGCGCGCGCTGGCTGAAGATCGAGCGGGCCTGAGATGCGCCGGATTGTCCGCATCGCCTCCTGGCTCTACGCGCTCGCCGTCTACGGCTTCATCTTCCTGCCGGTCGTCGTGCTGGTGCTGTTTTCGCTGCAGGCGACGTCGTTCCCGATCCCGCCCTTCACCGGCCCGTCGCTGCGCTGGTACGATGCGGTTCTTTCGGACACGCGGCTGACTTCGGCGCTGGTCAACTCGCTGCTGGTGGCATCCATCTCCTCGCTCGCAGCCGTCACGCTCGGCTTTCTCTCCGCCTGGGGCTTTGCCCGCTTCGTCCTGCCTGGCTCCGGCCTGCTGCGCGGGCTGATCACCCTGCCGCTGACGGTCAGCTATTTCATCATCGGGATGGGGCTGCTGGTGCTGTTCAACTGGGCCGGCGTGCCGAAATCGCTGCTTGCCGCCGGCATCGGCCATGTCGTGATCAACCTGCCGCTGTGCTTTGCCATCATCTACAGCCAGATGGGCGACCACCAGATCAACATCGAGCGTGCCGCGCGCGACCTCGGCGCGCCGGAATGGAAGGTGCTGCTGCTGATCACCGTGCCGGTCATGGCGCCCGCCATCTTCGCCGGCTTCTTCCTGTCGATGACCTTCTCCTGGGACGAGTTCGTGATCTCCTTCCTGCTCACCCGCTTCGACACCACGCTGCCGGTCGAAATCTGGAACCTCCTGCGCTCCGGCCTCAACCCCAAGACCAACGCCGTCGGCTCGCTGGTCTTCGCGGTTTCCATCGTGCTAGTCGTGCTGTTCGAATTGACATTGCTGCGCAGGAGAAAGGCATGACTGCGCCTTTGGTCGATATTCGCTCCGTCTCGCATCGCTTCGGCCAGCACACCGTGCTGAAAGACGTTTCGCTGCAGATCGAGCCCGGCAGCTACACGATCCTGCTCGGGCCGTCCGGCTCCGGCAAGACGACGCTGCTCTCCATTCTGGGCGGCTTCGTCACCCCCAGCGAAGGCAAGGTGTTCATCCGTGGCGAGGACTGCACCTCGGTGCCGCCGGCCAAGCGGCCGACGACGACGGTGTTCCAGGAC
>NZ_RZOM01001870.1:0-484 GCF_003999175.1 Mesorhizobium sp. M7A.F.Ca.ET.027.03.2.1
GGCGCAGGTCGGCGTAGAGCGTCTCCGAGTCGGCCCTGACCGGCGACCGCAACCCCTGGAAATCGCCGATGATGAGGCGCCCGTTGACGCCTTCGGCATCGATCTCGGGAAGCCTGAGCGCTCTTGTGTTCTCGAAAACCGGTGCCACCTCTTCCTTGTCGTCCGGCAGCGCCAGCCATGTCTGCAGACCGGATACCGACATCGGCGCGCCACGCAGTTCCTCCGGCGTACGCTCCGAATGGACGATGCCGCGGCCAGCGGTCATCAAATTCACGTCGCCGGGCTGAATGACCATTTCGGTGCCGAGTGAATCGCGGTGCCGGATCTTGCCGTCGAACAGATAGGTGACTGTCGACAGGCCGATATGCGGATGCGGACGGACATCCAGTGCCTGACCGGCGCGCAGGATCGCCGGGCCCATGCGGTCGAAGAAGATGAACGGCCCGACCAGCCGCCTTTTTGCCGTCGGCAGGGCACGGCGCAC
>NZ_RZOM01001871.1:0-482 GCF_003999175.1 Mesorhizobium sp. M7A.F.Ca.ET.027.03.2.1
GTCAACATCGCCTCAATCGGCGGCAAGCATGGCGCGCCCGAACAGGCGCATTACTCCGCGTCCAAGGCGGCGGTGATGGGCTTTACCCGGGTTCTGGCGCAGGAAGTTGGTGTCGATGGCATCACGGCCAATTGCGTCTGCCCCGGCATCATCTTGACCGATATGGGCCGTGTCAATCTCGATGATCCGACCGTGCGCAAGGGCTGGCAGGACAAGACCGCGATGCGCCGGATCGGCGACCCAGAGGATGTTGTCGGCGCAGTTGCCTTTTTAGCATCCGACGATGCAGCCTTCATCACGGGTCAGACATTAAATGTCGATGGCGGCATCGTGCTGAGTTGAATTCAAGATGCTGAAAACGTGGAGGCATTCTCATCTCCTTCGGACCGTGTCAAAAGAATCCCATGAAACATCCGCGTGCAGCAAGGCGATTGCTGCCTTTGGTTGATAAAGGCCCGACACGAGGTCGAACGGAGCAGGAA
>NZ_RZOM01001872.1:0-481 GCF_003999175.1 Mesorhizobium sp. M7A.F.Ca.ET.027.03.2.1
AGACCTGATCCCCTACCGGGTGACCGTAGACATCGTTCGTCCGCTTGAAATGGTCGAGGTCGAACATGACGATGGACATGAACGGACCGAAACTCCGTTCGCCGTAGAGCGACGTCAATGCCCGGCGGTTCAGCAACCCTGTCAGCGGATCGGTCATAGTCTCGGCCTTGAGCTCGATTTGCGCCTGCAGATGATGGAGGGAGAGCGTCAACGCTCCGAGTCCGGTCATGCAGGCGACCGCCACCACGGAATTCAATCGTTCGGCCCAGTTGTCGGGCGCAACCGCGAGCGTCCATTGCCCCTTGGTCAGCAGAACCAGGCCGCAAAGCGCAAACGACATCGCGCAGGTGCCGCTCAGAAACGAAACCACCAGAAGGATGCGGCGGTCGTGACTGCCGTTGATCCAGAACATGGCACCGATCGCCGACAGCAGCGCCGTCACCGTGGTGTAGGGGACGATGAAGCCAATGCCGTCAAAGCC
>NZ_RZOM01001873.1:0-480 GCF_003999175.1 Mesorhizobium sp. M7A.F.Ca.ET.027.03.2.1
ATTTGAGGTCGCGGCTCGTATAACCGTTGGTGGCGACAATGACATGAGGGGCAGCGATGGTTCCTTTTGAAGTTCGAACAGTTTTCCCGCTCGCGCCATGCTCGACGCCCACCACATTGGTGAGAGGATACAGCCTGACACCAGCATCGAGCGCCTTGCGGACAAGACCCGCGTGATAAAGCCCGGGATGAATCGACCCGAGATCCGGAATGATCGCCCCGCCATGGTAGCTGTCGGAGGCGATTTCCGTATGAACTTCATGGTTCTCGACCACGGAATAGTCGAACCCGACGGCCTGTCGGGTCTGTTCAAGTTCGGCAATCAAAGCTCGAAAATGGGCTTTCGAATTGGCGCCAATGAAGCGGCCACAGGTCTGGTAGTGGCAATCGATACGCTCACGCTCGACGAAGGCCTGGACGCCGCGCAAAGCAGCATCAAGCTCACGATAGACCTTTACCGCGTACTCGCGCCCCGACCTCG
>NZ_RZOM01001874.1:0-477 GCF_003999175.1 Mesorhizobium sp. M7A.F.Ca.ET.027.03.2.1
GCATAGGCAAGTGCGGTGATGCAGCTGAGGTCAGCCGGCAGCGAAACGTCGCTGCCGCCAATCAGCAACTTGCCGTTTTCCAGCCCGACCGTCAGTTCGCCCGATGGCGACAGCGCCAGCGCGGTTACGGCAGACCGAAAAGTCTCGACCACGACAGGTTCCGCTCCAGCCGCAATCGAATGGATGGCGTTGCCGCTGGAGGCCAGTAGCCTGTCACCGGTAACGAGCAGATTGTCCGGTTCCGTCAGCTCGGCAAAGGCCGGCGCATCATCCAGCCGCGTGTTGGGGCGAAAAGCGCCGTCGAGCGGCGGGATGGTGACCGCCTTGCCGCGAAACAGGTCCAGCACCGGATCGAGGATCATGGCTTCGCCCCCCAATAGGAAGCGGGGCTGGTCCAGTTCGGGTCGGCGCCTGCGATCTTGTAGCGGCCGATGCGGTTGTTGAGGATGCCGCCGACGAACAGATATCCCTTGTGCT
>NZ_RZOM01001875.1:0-476 GCF_003999175.1 Mesorhizobium sp. M7A.F.Ca.ET.027.03.2.1
GCTATAGAAGATATAGGTGTCAAGGGGAGATGGCCACCCGTGTATGTTCGAAGCGAAAAAACAGAGACGCTCGCCCTTTACGTGGACGGGCAGTCAACACCACCAGCGGGTGGCGACTATTTCGACAGCATCGATCCGTATACCGGGCTAGTCTGGTCTCGGGTGCCTCGCGGCACGGCACGTGACGTCGATCAGGCGGTCAGGGCTGCGCACCGCGCCTTTACGACAGGGGCGTGGGCGGAGATGACGCCCACCCAACGCGGGCGTCTCCTCTACAGGCTCGGTGACCTCGTCGCCGCAAACGCGGAGAAACTGGGGGAATTGGAGGTTCGCGACAACGGCAAGCTGCTCGCCGAGATGCTCGGCCAGATGCGCTATCTTCCGGAGTGGTTTTATTACTATGGCGGCTTGGCCGACAAGGTGGAAGGCGCCGTGACGCCACCCGAGCGGCCCGGAATGATGCACTACATCCGCTA
>NZ_RZOM01001876.1:0-476 GCF_003999175.1 Mesorhizobium sp. M7A.F.Ca.ET.027.03.2.1
AAAGTCTCCTTGTCCAGAAAGAAGCGGCACAGCGTCACTCATTTCCCTCCCATTCGGCCCAGATCGCGTCCATTGCGCGACGTTCCTGTGCCTCCACTTGCGCCCGCGTCATGTTCTGCATCCCGTTGGGCCAGAGCAGGCGAAAGGTGCCTGTCGACCGCGGCATGGATAATGTCAAAAAGTTCGTTCTCCGCCTCGATCGTGCGATCCTGGTCAGGAGCCTTGTTCCAGGCGTCCCCGGCGTCGCTGACAATGTCCTGAAAGATGATCCTCGTGAAAAACTCGATCAGGACTGCGATCAACACGTCGCCATCAAGATCGGCGGGTTCGAATGACGCGGTATCGGGCAACACTTCGGCCAGCGCCTCTTGTACCGCTATGCGGATCAGGTCGGCATCCGCATTCTCAGGGGCGAGTGCTTGCGCAATCGCCTGAACCGCCTCGGCCAGGGGGCGTCCATTCAGCGTCGATAGGTC
>NZ_RZOM01001877.1:0-476 GCF_003999175.1 Mesorhizobium sp. M7A.F.Ca.ET.027.03.2.1
AGTTGAGCCACAGGCAGCCTTGGATGCGGTTGCAGCCGAATGGGACAGCCTGACGGAGGAATTCGGTAAGGACAAGCAACTTGCGGCCTATCGCGCGTCGATGGGACTGCCGCCACTCAAGTGAAAACGGACATGCCGGGCGGAACGCCGCCCGGCCTCTCCCGAGGAGATCTCAAGCATGTCTCATGTCACGCTGGAAGGCGTCGCCAAATCGTTTGGCAGCCTCCAAGTCATACCACCGCTGGACCTCAGAATAGACAAGGGCGAGTTCGTCGTGCTGGTTGGACCATCGGGATGCGGCAAAACGACAACATTGCGGATGATCGCGGGGCTCGAACAGGGAAGTTCTGGCCGTATCACCATCGCCGGCCGCGATGTGACCGACGTTCGGCCTGGCCTGCGCAACTGCGCCATGGTGTTCCAGAATTATGCGCTCTATCCGCATATGTCGACCTACGACAATATCGCCTATGGAA
>NZ_RZOM01001878.1:0-474 GCF_003999175.1 Mesorhizobium sp. M7A.F.Ca.ET.027.03.2.1
CCCGACGAGCCGCCGCCGCCGGACGAACCGCCGCCGCCGGAAAAGCCTCCACCGCTGCTTGACCCCGAAGACCAGCCGCCGCTGGAACTTCCCGACGACCAGCCACTACGGGAGGATCGCCGGCTTGGCTCGAAGGTCATGCCGAGCCAGCGGTAACGGCCGGGACCAAGCTTCTGGCCGAAGATCGGCGGCAAGATGGAGACAGCAAGACTGCCGACCATAATGGTTATCCATATGCCGATGAACACGGTGAAGAACAGGTCGTCGGACTCGAAGGGCGCCTGCTGGTTGCGCTCGCCGCGCGCCTCCAGCTCCTCCGGATTGCCTTCCAGCACCATGACCATGTCGTCGACGGCTTTGCTGATGCCGCCGGAGAAATCGCCGGCGCGGAACGCCGGCACCATGTCGTTTTCAATGATCAGCTTGGTGTGCAGGTCGGTCAGCGTACCTTCCAGCCCATAACCGACCTCGATG
>NZ_RZOM01001879.1:0-473 GCF_003999175.1 Mesorhizobium sp. M7A.F.Ca.ET.027.03.2.1
ATGATGTCCTTCTTCATGTGGTCGATCAGCTGCGCGGAGTCTGCGCCACGCGCTTCCCGGACAGCCTGTAGAATCCGCGCCTTGGTAAGCCGTCCGAGGAACTCGACCGTGGGCGCCCAGCCGGCGTTGACCATGTCGAACTGGAGCGAGCGGCCAAGCACGTCTACATGCTCGAGCGCCTTCGCTCGCCTGTTCCAGGGTTCGACCACCGCATTGAGGGTCAGCGAGACGCAGTGAGCGAAAAGCGCCTTGCGGCTTGCTTCATCGAGGCCGAGAAGGAAGTCCCACAGGCCTTCCGCCTCATCGGGCAAATCGCGGTCCCAGGCTTCGTGCCGCTCGGCGATCTCCTTGGCCCAGGAGGTCTCGGCAAGACCGTCAACCTGGCTGAAGCTGCCGCTCTTCATGCTGATCTCCAGGCACGTGTTCGGCGCGAAACGATAGAAGACCTGCAGGACGAAGGCATGGAGTGCGGC
>NZ_RZOM01000187.1:0-7542 GCF_003999175.1 Mesorhizobium sp. M7A.F.Ca.ET.027.03.2.1
GTTCAGTATTATATTATAACTTTAGAGAGATGTCATGTCCTCGAACGCGCCGACCACTGCCGAAGTCCGTCCCTTTCCCAACGCCAAGGTTGCGCCGGCGACGGAAGCCCCGGAAGTGCCTGTCCAGCCGGTCTCGTCGCCACCGGCAGAGGCTCCGGCCAAGAAGAAGCGTTCGGTGCGTTCCTTCCTGCTGCCGGTCATCGGCGCTGCTTTGCTGGGCGCCGGCGCCTGGTATGGTTACGACTACTGGACCACGGGCCGCTTCATGATCTCCACGGACGATGCCTATGTCCAGGCCGACATGGCGTTCATCTCGCCCAAGATTTCCGGCTATGTCGATCAGGTCAAGGTCAGCGAGAACCAGCAGGTCAAGGCCGGCGATCCGCTGCTCGTCGTCGATGACGGCGATTACAAGATTGCCGTCGCCCAGGCCGAGGCGCAGATCGCCACCTTGAGCAAGACGCTCGACCGTATCGACGCCCAGACTGAAGCAGCGCGCGCCTCGCTGCAGCAGGCGCAGGCGCAGAAGGTCGCCGATCAGGCCGCCGCCGACAATGCGGCCAAGGTCGCGGCGCGCGCCTCGCAACTGCTCAAGACCCATGTCGGCACGCAGGCGCAGCTGGACGACGCCCAGACGGCGGTCCAGCAGGCCGATGCCGCCCTTGTCGGCGCCGACGCACAGATCGCCGCCGCGCAGGCCAATATCGGCGTGCTGCAGGCGCAACGCGCGGAATCGGCGAGCACGCTGGCCTCCCTGCAGCTCAGCCATGACAAGGCGCTGCGCGATCTTTCCTTCACCGTGCTCAAGGCGCCGTATGACGGCATCGTCGGCAACCGCTCGGTCGAACAGGGCGACCTTGTCAGCCCCGGCCAGAAGCTCGCCGTCATCGTGCCGATGGACAAGCTCTACATCGTCGCCAACTTCAAGGAGACGCAGCTTGCCCGGCTGGTGCCCGGCGAGAAGGTCAAGATCTCGGTCGATGCGACCGACGGCCAGGACTTCGAGGGAACCGTCTCGTCGCTGGCGCCGGCTTCGGGTGCCGTATTCTCGCTGCTGCCGCCCGAAAACGCCACCGGCAACTTCACCAAGGTCGTGCAGCGCGTTCCGGTCCGCATCGATGTGCCGGCAGATGTCCTGAAGAGCGGCAAACTGCGCGCCGGCCTGAGCGTCATCGTCGCCGTCGACAGCCGCACCGCCCCATCCGGGTCGGGCCCAGTGGCCGCGAACTGAGCGGCGACGGGAGCAATGCCATGGCAACCGCAACCCTGATAGCAGGAGCGCCGCCGGCGAGGCCGGCTGTGCCTGACACCATTTCTACGCGGCGCGTCATCGCCTTCCTGGCGATGGTGTTCGGCATGTTCATGGCCATCCTCGATATCCAGATCGTCTCCGCCTCGCTGTCGGAAATCCAGGCCGGCCTGAGCGCCAGCTCCGACGAAATCCCGTGGGTGCAGACCGCCTATCTGATCGCCGAAGTGGTGATGATCCCGCTGTCGGGCTTCCTCAGCCGGATGCTGTCGACGCGGGTGCTGTTCACCATCTCGGCAGCGGGCTTCACCGCGGCCAGTGCGCTGGCGGCGACTGCCACCAACATCGACCAGATGATTGTCTACCGCGCCGTCCAGGGCTTCATCGGCGGCGGCATGATACCGAGCGTCTTCGCCGCTGCCTTCACCATCTTCCCGCCCTCGCGCCGCGCCTTCGTCTCGCCGATGATCGGCCTGGTGGCGACGTTGGCGCCGACCATCGGCCCGACTGTCGGCGGCTATATCAGCCATGCCATGTCCTGGCACTGGCTGTTCCTGGTCAATGTCGTACCCGGCATCCTGGTGACAGCGGCGGCCTGGACGCTGATCGACTTCGACAAGCCCAACCTCAAGCTGTTCAGCAAGTTCGACTGGTGGGGCCTCGCCGGCATGGCGGCTTTCCTGGGCTGCATGGAATATGTGCTCGAGGAAGGCCCCAACAATGACTGGCTGCAGGACCAGGGCGTCTTCATCTGCGCCATTGTCATGACCATCGGCGCGGTGCTGTTCTTCTGGCGGGTGTTCACCGCCGAGGAGCCGATCGTCGACCTGAAGGCCTTCACCAACATCAACTTCGCCTTCGGCTCGCTGTTTTCCTTCGTCATCGGCATCGGCCTTTACGGCCTGACCTATCTCTACCCGGTGTATCTCGGGCGCATCCGTGGCTACGATTCGATGATGATCGGCGAGGCGCTGTTCGTCAGCGGCCTGGCCATGTTCTTCACCGCGCCGATCTCGGGCATCCTGTCGAACAAGATGGACCCGCGGCTGATGATGATGATCGGCTTCTTCGGCTTCGCCACCGGCACCTGGTGGATGACGCATCTGACCGCCGACTGGGATTTCTACGAGTTGCTCATCCCGCAGATCCTGCGCGGCTGTTCGATGATGCTGTGCATGGTGCCGATCAACAACATCGCGCTCGGCACCTTGCCGCCCGAGCGGCTGAAGAATGCGTCCGGCCTGTTCAATCTCACCCGCAACCTTGGCGGTGCGGTTGGCCTCGCCCTGATCAACACCGTGCTGATCGACCGCAATGCCTTCCACTACGCAAGGCTCTCCGAGCATGTGCAATGGGGCAGTGAAGCCGCGCAGACCAAGCTGCAGAACATGACGCTCAATTTCGAGCAAACCCCCGGCCTGGACGCGACAAGTGCCGCCATCTCCAAGCTGTCGGGCATGGTCCAGCAGCAGGCGGCGCTGCTGTCCTTCATGGATGTGTTCTTCATGCTGACGGTGCTGTTTGCGACGCTTGGCCTGTTCACCATGTTGATCCGAAAGCCGGCCGCGGCGGCGGGTGGAGGTGGTGGCGGCGGCCACTGATACCGTAGCAATTCCAGGAAAAGTGTAAGGCGGTTTTCCGTCAGGAATTGCGACAAGACAGAGATACGTGGGCAGCTGTTTCGGGAAGCTCCTCCAGTCCACGCCCGAAAAAGCTCTGACCGCGCAAAAAACTCCGGGCCGCAAGCCCGGAGTTTTTCATATCCAGTTGGAATTTGTCAGGCTGTGGCGGGCTTGAAGGTCAGCGCGACGCCGTTGATGCAGTGGCGCAGGCCGGTCGGCGCGGGACCGTCGTCGAAGACATGGCCGAGATGGCCGCCGCAGCGGCGGCAATGCGCCTCGGTGCGCGTCATGCCGAGCGAGCGGTCCACGGTCGTGCCGATAGCCTTGGGGATCTCCTGCCAGAAGCTCGGCCAGCCGGTGCCGGAATCGAATTTCGTCTCCGACGAATAGACCGGCAGGTCGCAGCCGGCACAGGCGAAGATGCCCTTACGGTGTTCGTTGAGCAGCGGGCTGGTGCCGGGATACTCCGTGCCTTCCTTGCGCAGCACGTCGAAGGCGGTCGGCGACAGGATGGCTTTCCACTCGGCGTCGGTCTTGGTGACTTCGAATTTCTCGGCGGCCTGTGCTGCCTGCGGATCGCTCATGCGCAGCATCGTTGCCGCGGCCCCGACGACGCCGATGGCGGCGGCACCGCTCAAAAGAAAGTCGCGACGGTTCATGACCAGTTCCTCCTGATGTCCTTTTGCCAAACTATACCGCCGCGCGGAAATCAAAAGCCGGTGACGGTAGCCCCCTCGAACGAACACTCCGCGCCCTCCCACATCCGAATATGGGCGGCGCGGAGTGCACGGGTCAATTGCGGATCACGGGAGCGGGATCGTGCAATCGACGGAGGGCCCTTGCTGCCAGTTCGCCGGCAGCAATCCCCTTGTTACATCTTGGGCAAAAGAACCTTGTCGATGACGTGGATGACGCCATTGGACTGTTCGACATCGGCGATCGTCACATTGGCGACATTGCCGCTCTCGTCGGTGACGGTGACCTTGCCGCCGTCGGCCTTGAGCGACAGCTCGCAGCCGCCGACCGTCTTGACCTTGTGGGCGCCGCCGTCAGCCTTGGCCATCGCGGCGACATCCGCCCCCATCGCCTTGGCGCCGATGACATGGCAGGTCAGGATCTTGGTGAGCTTGTCCTTGTTTTCAGGTTTGAGCAGCGTCTCGACCGTCCCGGCCGGAAGGGCCGCGAAGGCCTCGTTGGTCGGAGCGAACACGGTGAACGGACCGGCGCCCTGCAGTGTCTCGACAAGGCCGGCGGCCTTCACGGCGGCGACCAGCGTGGTGTGGTCCTTCGAGTTCACGGCGTTCTCGACGATGTTTTTGTTAGCATACATCGCGGCGCCGCCAACCATCGGGTTTTCGGCATAGGCAGCGGTGGCAAGGGCCGAAACGGCGATCGTACCGGCGAGCAAAAGGGTGGCGTATCTACGCATGATGTCAAACTCCTCGGGTTTTCTCTTCCCATTTTTGGGGGCGCGAGGAGATACGGAACAGAAGTGCGGGAGTTTCAGAAATATTCTTATTTTTTATTTTGCCCGGGATGCCGAAGAGATTTTGCCACGCAACGGCTTGCCGGCTACCATGCTGTCTACGGGCGTGGAAGGTGGGAGATACACTTCAGGTACTCTATTTTGAGTCTGGCGACGCCAAGAGCCGGTCAGATGCTCTTCAGGTCGCCGGCGGCGACCACCGGTCCGGTCGGCTGTCCGGTCGGCGAACCGCCTGACGGCTCGAGGCTGACGGCAAGCACCGCGCCCTGGGCAAGCTTCTGCTGGGCCGCCGGCGAGACGACGATATGTGCCGTAGCACCGGTCGGAATGACGCCCATCGAGACCGGCGGGTTCTTGCCCTCGATCATCCACAGCTCGAAGTCCTTGCCGGAAGCACGCTCACCGGAGACATGCGACAGGCCGACTTCGTGATGCGCGGCGTCGTAGACGGCAAGATATCTGACGTCGCTGCCTTCGGCGGCCAGCGAAGCGACGAGGCGCGCCTGCGGCTCCTCGACCGGCGGGTTGAGGACTGGCACGGCAATGTAAATCGCCAGTGCCGCAACCGCAGCCGCGGCAAGGCCGCGCCAGAAAGCGAGGCTGGACCACAGGCCGCCGCGCGATTCGGCGGGCGTGGTCACGGCGGCAGCGTTCGCGAACAGCCGGCGGTCGACCGCGGTCTTCACCGAAACCGGCGGCTCGATTTCCGGGTAGGCGGCGGCCAGCGGTGAGAGACGGACCTCCCATCCCTCGACAAGACGAGCAAAAACCGTATCCGCATCGATGCGGCGGGCGACGATCTGGCGTTCGTCGGCATCGAGCACGCCGAGAACGTATTCGGCGGCGAGCAGGTCGTCGCCTCCACGTTCCGGTCCTGTGTCTTCTGCCAGCGTCATCTTTCCAGACATTCTCTGAGTTTCAACAGGCTGCGGCGCAGCCATGTACGCATCGTGTTCAGCGGCACGCCATGGCGCTCCGCCAGTTCGGCATAGCTCTCGCCCTTGAGATAGGCGCCCCGGACGGCGGCTGCCCGGTCCTTCTCCAACTCATCGAGACAATGGTGGATACGTTCGGATTCGTCTCCCGCCACCGCCATCGCTTCAGGCCCCGGCGCCGGATCGGCCACGTCGAGCGCGGCATCGATGTCGGCGGCAGGCCTGCGCCGCGCTCGTATGCGATCGATCGCATGATTACGCGCAATTGCCACCAGCCAGGAGATCGGGCTTAGATCGGAGACGGCAAAACGATCCGCCTTCGTCCATATCTTGACGAAGACTTCCTGCAGCGCTTCTTCCGCATCTCCCCGGTCGTTCAATACACGAAGACAGACGCCAAAAAGTTTCGCGCTGGTCTGCCGGTAAAGCAGATCGAACGCGGCCCGATCCTTCATCGAAGTCCGGACGATCAGCTTGGTGATGTCCTGCGGCGTCATCTGCGGCAAGTTAGGCGATTGCAATGTATTTGCAACGGCGGAAATAACCTTGTGCACGCCTAAGCTTTTGTGTGTCGCCAGCCGGGTCCGTCGACCGATTGCCAATGGAATCGCCACTGGCTAGCTTGCCCTCAGTGATGGGGGAGCGCGCATGTCGGTCGAACGGATCCTTTGGGAGGAAGATGCCGCGGGCCTCGCCGATCTGGTCCGCAAGGGCGAGGTTTCGGCCGTCGAGCTGACCGACGCCGCGATCGCCCGCGCCGAGGCCACCCGTCCCGACATCAATGCCACGGCCGAGCCGCTCTACGATGCCGCGCGGGCCCGCGCCAAGACCGTCGACCCCTCGCTGCCGCTGGCCGGTGTTCCCTTCGCCATCAAGGATCTAGGCATCGCCATCAAGGGCGTGCCGACGCATGGCGGCAGCCGCATTCCGGCATGGCTGGCCGATGTCAATTCGGTGCTGACCGACCGCTATCTCGCTGCCGGGCTTATCCCGATCGTCACCTCGACATCGCCGGAGCACGGGCTTCGATTGATGACCGAATCCAGGGCCTTCGGCATCACCCGCAATCCGTGGAACACCGGTCACACCAGCGGCGGCTCTTCGGGCGGTTCGGCTGCACTGGTCGCAGCCGGCGTCGTGCCGGTGGCACATGCCTCCGATGGCGGCGGCTCGATCCGCGTGCCTGCCGCCTGCACCGGGCTTGTCGGCCTGAAGACGTCGCGCGGCCGCACCCCGCTGACGCCGCTGGTGAGCGAAAGCTGGTACGGCATGGTCGTCGACCATGCGCTCACCCGTTCGGTGCGTGATTGCGCGCTGCTGCTCGACCTCACCCATGGGTCCGATCCTCTGTCGCCCTATGCCGCGCTGCCGCCGAAGGGCACGTTCGCGGCCGCTGCCGCGCGCGATCCCGGCAAGCTCAGCCTGGCCGTGTACCGCAAATCCCCGCTTGGCCTGCCGATCTCGGACGAGACGCTCAAGGCGCTCGACACGGCGATGGCGCTTGCCCGCGAGGGCGGCCACACGGTCAAGGAGATCGACCTACCCTTTATCGGCCGCGAGTTCTTCGCCGATTTCTGCAGGACGGTTGCCTCCGCAGTCGCCGGCACGATGCGGGCCGAAGCGCTGCGTGTCGGCCGTTCCGTTACCGGCGACATCGAGCGGGCGACGCGGGTGCTCGCCCGCTTCGGCGAAATGGTGTCGGCCGGCGAGACCTATGCCGACCTGCAGCGGCTGCATGCCGCCTCGCGGCAGCTGATTTCGGAGACCGTGCAGTACGACGCCGTGCTGATGCCGGTCATTGCCCACCCGCCGCTCGCCTGCGGCGCCATGGATCCGAAAGGCGCCGACGAGTTCATCGAAAACCTGCTCGACAAGCTTCACCTCACTCCCTTGCTGAAGCTGAAGCCATTCTTCGGCCAGCTGATGGACAAGAGCCTCTGGTTCACCCATTGGCCCGCGATCCAGAATGTCAGCGGCCAGCCGTCGATCGCGCTGCCGGTCCATGTCACCGACGCCGGCCTGCCGCTCGGCGTCCAGGCGGCCGGCCGTCCGGGCGACGAGGAGACGCTTTTGTCGCTCGCCGCGCAGATGGAGAAGATCTCGGGTTGGCGCGGCCGCAGGGCACCGTTGATGGTACCGACCCAATGACGAGGTCGTGAAGCGCTCGAATATGACAGCAAAGCCATTTGCGGGCGGCGCCAATTCCCGCTAAGACGCCGCCGTCCTTACCTGATGCATGTCGCCCAAAAG
>NZ_RZOM01001880.1:0-472 GCF_003999175.1 Mesorhizobium sp. M7A.F.Ca.ET.027.03.2.1
AGTTTGTGCAGGCCGAGCTTGTTCTTGGAGAATTTTCGGATCGACACCAGCGGCCCATCGACCGCAACCGGGCGGATGGCCGCGTTGAAGCGCGAGCCGTCCAGCATGCGGGCATCGACCATCGGCTGCGATTCGTCGACGCGGCGACCAACCGCGGCGACGATCTTGTTGACGATGCGCAGGAGATGCGCCTCGTCCTTGAACGGAATGTGGACCGGCTGCAGCTTGCCCTTCTTTTCGACAAAGCAGTTCATGTGGCCGTTGATCAGGATATCGTTGATGTCCGGGTCCTTGAGCAGCGGCTCGAGCGGACCGAGGCCGACCATCTCGTCGACGATGTCGTCGACCAGCGCGTCAAGCTCGACGGTGTTGATCGCCATCCGCTCCTGCTTGGTCTTTTCCGACACGAAATCATGCACTTGCCGGCGCATCTCATCCTTCGGCAAACGCTCCAGCGCGACAAGATTGATCT
>NZ_RZOM01001881.1:0-472 GCF_003999175.1 Mesorhizobium sp. M7A.F.Ca.ET.027.03.2.1
GCATGAGTGATCCCGTACTCGACCAGGCAGCGCTTGCGCCTTACCTCGAGGCGAACATACCGGGCTTTTCCGAGCTTGCAGCAGTCGAGAAGTTCAAATCCGGCCAATCGAACCCGACTTACCTTTTGACGGCGGCAAGCGGCCGTTACGTGCTGCGCGCCAAGCCGCCGGGGCAATTGCTGAAATCGGCGCATCAGGTCGACCGCGAATTCAGGGTGATGAGCGCGCTTGCCGGCACCGCCGTGCCCGTGCCTGCCATGCTGCATCTGTCGGCGGAAGACTCGCCCATCGGCCGCATGTTTTACGTGATGGATTTCCTGGACGGCCGCATTTTCTGGGATCCGGCGCTGCCGGAGGCAGGCGACAACGAAGAACGCGCCGCCATATACGATGCCATGAACGAAACCCTCGCGGCGCTGCACGAGATCGATGTCGGGACAGTGGGGCTCGGCGATCTCGGGCGGCCGGGAAA
>NZ_RZOM01001882.1:0-470 GCF_003999175.1 Mesorhizobium sp. M7A.F.Ca.ET.027.03.2.1
ATTGCGGAAAGCAGCATCGACAGCGTCATCGAATATCTCAACGAGTTCGGCTACGAGACCAATGGTTCGCAGGCGATCGCACTGTTCCGCGACCTCGATGTCGAGCGGCGCCGGCAATTGGCCAAACATATGGCGGAGATCGCCAAGGCGGATTCGCAACTTGCCGAGAGCGAGATGCGCCTTCTGCGCCGCACGCTCGACCTGCTCGACATCAGCCCGGTCGATGTGGTGAAGCCGCAGGAGTGATTGGACGCCTTCTCTCCTGATCAGCCTTGCTCTCGCAGCCGCGTCGCGATCGCCCGGTGCAAATCAGGGGCGGCGGTGACAAGCGCCTTGGCCGCCTCGGATTGCGGGTGGTCGAGCACCGCGTTCGTCTTGCCGCGCTCGACGACCTTGCCGTCATGCATGACCAGCACCTCGTCCGTGATGGCGCGGGCGACGGTCAGGTCATGGGTGATGAAGAGATAGGC
>NZ_RZOM01001883.1:0-470 GCF_003999175.1 Mesorhizobium sp. M7A.F.Ca.ET.027.03.2.1
GATCAAAGTGCAGGATCGTGTGGCAGCGTGGCAGGGGCCGCTGCAACGGCATCAGGAAAGGCTGCCGGAACAGTCGAGACGCTTGCTGGTGGTGCAGTTCGGCGGTGCCGCCGGCACACTGGAAAAACTAGGCGACAAAGGAAAGGCAGTGCGCGCAGCCCTGGCCGTCAGGCTTGGTCTTGGCGACGCACCGCAATGGCAGAACCAGCGCGACGCTCTCGCCGATTTTGCCGGTTGGTTATCGCTGCTGACCGGCAGCCTCGGCAAATTCGGCCAGGACATCGCTCTGCTGGCGCAAGGTGGAACCGAAATCAAACTTTCCGGCGGTGGCGGCTCGTCTACCATGCCTCACAAGCAGAACCCGGTGAAGGCCGAAGCGCTGGTGGCGCTTGCCCGCTTCAACGCCACGCAGCTTGCCGGCCTGCATCACGCGCTCGTGCATGAGCAGGAGCGGTCGGGTGCTGCATGGA
>NZ_RZOM01001884.1:0-469 GCF_003999175.1 Mesorhizobium sp. M7A.F.Ca.ET.027.03.2.1
GGGCAAGGCGGGCGCCTTCGCGGCGGACCGCATGCGGCGCGGCCTGATCGCGGTGCTGAAAGGCTCCGGCGACCACGCCGGCAGCCGCATGATCGCCGGCACCCTGGTGGTGGCCGGTGGCACCGGTGAGATGCCCGGCTATCTGATGCGTCGCGGTTCGATCCTTCTCGATCGCGCGCCGGCACGCATGTCGCCGAGCTTCGTCGAATGCGGCGCGCCCGAGAGCGTTTTCGCCGCCATCATTGATCGTCATCTGATCGCCGAGGGCATTTTGAAACGGTCGCTTCTGGGGAGCGCACCGCGCAAATATGGCGGGGATAACGCAGTGCTCGGAATGGGCGAGGTTCTTTTTCCGCGCTGAGATCCGTCGACACAGGAACCATACGATGGCAGGACGCAAGTGCTGGCCGCTGGGTGGCAGTAGGGGGCGACCGTTATCCGACCCGCAACGTGGAGAACACATGAAAAT
>NZ_RZOM01001885.1:0-469 GCF_003999175.1 Mesorhizobium sp. M7A.F.Ca.ET.027.03.2.1
CGGGCAAGCCACTTGTGGAACGGCGGCGAGCGATCGAGGACTTGGTGACCTCCTCGAACAGTCCAGATCTTCGCCTGTCGAAGTGCACTTATGATGCAGCCACGGCGGCTCGATGGCTACACGGCTCCGGCCATGCATCGACCGACGGCATCATGGCCAAAGTGCTTGATGAGCATTATCTGTGCGGCGAACGTGCGATGGTGAAGGTAAAGCCGAGGCGCACCGCCGATTGCGTTGTCGGCGGTTTCCGTTATCTCGCGGACAGTCGTGAGGTTGGCTCGCTGCTCCTCGGCCTCTACAATGACGACGGCAAGCTCGATCACGTCGGCTTCACGTCGACCATCGCCAGGACCGACAGAGGAGCGCTCACGCGCCGGCTGGAAGGGCTGCGGTCAGAGCCCGGATTCACCGGCAAGGCGCCCGGCGGCCCGAGCCGCTGGAGCACGGAGCGCAGCGGACAATGGGAACC
>NZ_RZOM01001886.1:0-468 GCF_003999175.1 Mesorhizobium sp. M7A.F.Ca.ET.027.03.2.1
GGTCAGCATGGTGGCCGCCATCAAAAGACCAAGGCGCCTGCCTATGGTCGACATGTTTGTCGTATTCATTAATCCCACCCTAACGTTTCCCCAGCGTCCTTTTCAGAGCGCTAACCAAGCCAAGGCCTGCCCGTCGGTGGATTATTCACAAATTCACGAAATGTGTGAGCGATTATTGATTTAGAGGGCGCTAAATAGCCTTTTTGGGCAACAAGGCTGCGAGATGTAGCAAAAATAGCACATAACGTCGGCTCGCTGCGGTTGTATCCGGACGCCACATTCAGTGGGGAAGCACAAAAAATCGCAGGGCAGCGAGCCGATATCCCCAGAATCATGGCCGGTTCGGACAGCGGTTGTTGATGATCCAACCGGAGGTTGAACGCTTTTTCAGGCACGCCCCCCTTGGGTGCCGGGTCCAAAAGATACTCTGTCGCGGCGGCCGGCGTGCGCGTCAATAGAGGTGGTACC
>NZ_RZOM01001887.1:0-467 GCF_003999175.1 Mesorhizobium sp. M7A.F.Ca.ET.027.03.2.1
GGAAATACCCATCTTTGCCGCGCGAGCAACCTTTTCCGGCGTGTCGAGGATCAGCCTGCCTTGCATCTGGCCGCCGGTGCAGCGCAGCGCGGCAGCGGCCAGCACGCCCTCTGGTGCGCCGCCAGTGCCGAGATAGATGTCGATGCCGGTTTCTTCCGGATCCGTGGTGTGGATGACGCCGGCGACATCGCCATCGCCGATCAGCCGGATCGCGGCACCCGTGGCGCGCACGGCATCGATCAGCCTGGCATGACGTGGCCGGTCGAGAATGCAGGTGGTGATATCCGATATGGCCACGCCCTTCGCCCTGGCGAGGCTGGCGATGTTCTCAGCCGCCGAGGCGTCGATGTCGATGACGCCGTCGCATAGCCCGGGCCGATGGCGATCTTGTCCATGTAGACGTCGGGCGCAAACAGCAGGCTGCCCTTTTCGGCGATCGCGATGACCGCGAGTGCATTGGGCAGGTT
>NZ_RZOM01001888.1:0-467 GCF_003999175.1 Mesorhizobium sp. M7A.F.Ca.ET.027.03.2.1
CAGCACAAGCACGTGCCGGAATTGAGGGCCTATGCCAGGCTGTCGCATGATCCGATCATGCAGCCGGCGGTCGGCAATTTCGCGCAAGGCATGATCACCGTGGTGCCGTTGCAGCTTGGCAGCCTCGACCATGTGCCGACCGGTGCGGAGCTGCATGCGGCGATTGCCGACCATTTCGCCGCCATCAAGGGCGGCGTGGTCGAAGTGGCGCCCTATGCGCATTCGGAGCGCATGCCGGAGATCAATCCCGAGGTCTACAACGGCACCAACCGGATGAAGGTCTATGTCTTTGCCAATGACAAACGGGCGCAGGCCCTGCTGCTGGCGGTCTATGACAATCTTGGCAAGGGTGCCTCGGGTGCCGCCGTGCAGAACATGGACCTGATGCTCGGCCTCTGATGGACGCGCCAGCCTTTCCGGCGCGCTGGAAAGTCAGCGCGCCCGAACTCATTGCCGAGACCTTTTCG
>NZ_RZOM01001889.1:0-466 GCF_003999175.1 Mesorhizobium sp. M7A.F.Ca.ET.027.03.2.1
GCAATAAGCCACACCGGTTTTGCGCACGAGTTGCAGCTCTTCCACGAGGACGGCGAAGTCGACTTTGGTCGCAGCCGTGAACCGCTTAAGCGGCTTGTCGAGCATCGAAGCGATGAAGTCCGAATCCTGAAAGGCTAGGATCGCCTTGGCAGAGGCGCCGGCGTGCGCTGGGATTTCATGCCCCGGGACGATGTAGGCCCTGACTAGATCGCCCGGGGCGACCATGTCGAGGCTGCGCACGCTGTCGCCCGACAGTCGCGCGATGAAACAGGCCTGGCCGGTTTTTTCTGAAAGCTCTTGCAAGGTCGGGCGTGCAACGACCTTGAACCAGTCGTCGCTCGCCCCTGAAAAGAGCAGTCTTTCCAGCCGTCGCCCGAGCTTGAAATTGGCCGCGCTTGGGCCGCTCTGCTCGATCAATTCAACATCAGCCAAGCTCTTCATCAGCCGGTAGGCCGAAGCTTTCGGC
>NZ_RZOM01000188.1:0-7534 GCF_003999175.1 Mesorhizobium sp. M7A.F.Ca.ET.027.03.2.1
TCCATCTGCCGCTCGAAACTGTCGTCCATCGGCTCAAGGGCAATGCCCTTGTCCGTTTCGACGATCTGGAGCTGATCACCTGTCTTCATGTTCAGACGATCGAGCAGATCCTTGGGCAGGATCACACCTTCCGAATTGCCGATCTTGCGAATGGTCGTGTTCATGACAGATATCCTGTTGCAACGCCGATTATAACTCGACCGGCGAGAAGTTGCAACAGATATTATAACAAGCCTAGCGGACCGCCAGCAGCCGGTCCAGCAAACGATCCGCCGCCTCCGGAATGACCGTGCCCGGTGGGAAGATTTCCGCAGCGCCGGCTTGCCGCACCGCGTCATAGTCTTGCGGTGGGATGACGCCGCCGGCGACGATCAGCATGTCGCCGCGGCCGAGCTTTTTCAGCGCGTCGCGCAGTTCGGGGATCAACGTCAGATGTCCCGCCGCCAGCGACGAGGCGCCGACGATGTGGACGTCCTGTGCGACCGCCAGCTTGGCGATCTCCTCCGGTGTCTGGAACATCGCGCCGACGGTGACGTCGAAGCCGAGATCGGCGAAGGCCGTGGCGATGACCTTCTGGCCACGGTCGTGGCCGTCCTGACCCATCTTGGCGACCAGGATGCGCGGCTTGCCGCCGGTCTTCTTCTCGAAGGCGTCAAGCTTGTCCTGCAGCCCGTCGACCACGGGATGATCGCCAAGCGCCTTGCGATAGACCCCGGAAATGGTCTGTACCGTGGCGACGTGGCGCCCAAACGCCCTTTCCAACGCGAATGAAATCTCGCCGACCGTGGCATTGGCGCGCGCGGCTCGGATGGCGAATTCCAGCAGGTTTTCATTGCCTTGCGCGGCACGGGTCAGCGCATCGAGTGCGCTTTCGACGGCGGCGACGTCGCGCGTCCCCTTCAGCCGTTGCAGCTTCGACAATTGCCGGGCCCTGACCTCGGCATTGTCGATCTTCAGCACGTCGACCTCGATGTCGGTCTCAGGCCGATGGGCGTTGACGCCGACCAGCATCTGCTCGCCGGAATCGATCCGCGCCTGCGTGCGCGCGGCGGCTTCCTCGATGCGCAGCTTGGGAATGCCCTGTTCGGTCGCCGCCGCCATGCCGCCGAGCGCCTCGACCTCCTCGATATGGGCAAGAGCGCGCGCCGCCAGATCATGCGTCAGCCGTTCGAGATAGGCCGAACCGCCCCACGGGTCGATGATGCGCGTGGTGCCGGATTCCTTTTGCAGGATGAGCTGGGTGTTGCGGGCGATCCGCGCCGAGTGGTCGGTCGGCAGCGCCATCGCCTCGTCGAAGGAATTGGTGTGCAGCGACTGGGTGTGGCCCTGCGTTGCCGCCATCGCCTCGATCATGGTGCGGACAATGTTGTTGTAGGGATCCTGCGCTGTCAGCGACCAGCCAGAAGTCTGGCAATGGGTGCGCAGCGACAGCGAGCGCTCGTCGTTGGGCGAAAAATTCTTCTGCATCAGGGTCGCCCACAACAGGCGCGCGGCCCGCAGCTTGGCGACTTCCATGAAGAAATTCATGCCGATGGCCCAGAAGAAGGACAGGCGAGGCGCAAAGCGGTCGATGTCGAGGCCCGCCGCGACGCCGGCGCGGGCATATTCGATGCCATTTGCGATCGTGTAGGCGAGCTCAAGGTCGGCCGTCGCGCCGGCCTCCTGCATGTGATAGCCGGAGATCGATATCGAATTGAACTTCGGCATGTTCTTCGATGTGTATGAGAAGATGTCCGACACGATCCGCATCGAAGGCTTTGGCGGATAGATGTAGGTGTTGCGGACCATGAACTCCTTCAAAATGTCGTTCTGAATGGTCCCGGCGAGATCCCTCTGTGCAACGCCCTGTTCTTCCGCGGCGACGATGTAAAGCGCCATGATCGGCAGCACCGCGCCGTTCATCGTCATCGATACCGTCATCTCGTCGAGCGGAATGCCGTCGAAGAGCTGCCGCATGTCGAGGATGGAATCGATGGCAACGCCCGCCATGCCAACATCGCCGGCAACGCGCGGGTGGTCGCTGTCATAGCCGCGATGCGTGGCGAGATCGAAGGCGACCGACAGCCCCTTCTGGCCGGCGGCAAGGTTGCGCCGGTAAAAGGCGTTGGAATCTTCGGCCGTCGAGAAACCGGCATATTGCCGGATGGTCCAGGGCTGCTGGACATACATGGTTGGGTAAGGGCCGCGCACGAAGGGCGGCAGCCCCGGATAGGTGTCGAGATGCGGCAGCCCCTTGAGATCGCTTTGATTGTACAGATGCTTGGCAATGAGCCCTTCCGGCGTGGTCCGCTGGCCTTTGACCTCGACAGGCGTGCGGCGTGGCGGGATCCAGCCGATCTGGCCGAAGTCCGGGATCAAGAGCCGGCTCCGATCGATTGGTCGATGCGGACTGGAAACAGCGGCTCGCAAACGGCAACGCCTTCGGTGAAGGCCGGTCGCCGTTCCGCCGCCAGCGTCTCGACGGGGCGTTCGTGTTTCGATGGATAGAGCGTGGTGCCGATAATGGCCCGTTGGCCTGCGCGGTAAGCTGCATTGCGCTGCTCCGCCGCTGCGTGGACGCGCTTCTGGATGTGTCCGTCCTGAAGGCTGGACAGGACACCGCCCTCGGCTTCGATCGTCTGCAACTCCGCCCAGGCCAGTTCGCACAATTCCGCGGTCAGCGCTTCCACAGCGCCGGAACCATAGGCGGGATCGGTGACATGATCGATATGGCTTTCATTGGCCATGATCAGCTGCGTGTTGCGGGCAACACGACGGGCAAAACCCGCCGGCAGACCGTGCGCGATCGTGTGCGGCAGGATGGAGATCGAATCGGCGCCGCCGCACGCCGCGGCAAAGCATGCAATGGTGGTGCGCAGGATGTTGGTCTCCGGGTCCATCGCCGTCATCATGCGAAACGACGTCTCGGCATGGATACTGGCCGTGGATGTCGGGATCGAACAAGCCTCCTGCACCCGCGCCCAGAGCCTGCGCAGCGCCCGCATCTTGGCTATCGACAGCAACTGGTCCTGGTCGACGCTGAGTGCAAAACCGATATGAGGTGCGGCATAGACAAGCGGCTGCCGCGCCGTCTCGAACATTCTGAGGTAGGAGACAGCCGAAGCCAGCATGATACCAAGTTCCTGCGCTTCCGTGGCGCCGGCATTGTGGAACACGCGCCCGTCAGCTTCCAGCAGCACGCCCGGAACGCCCATCGCGAAGAAATGCGCCAGCGACTGCGGCATGGAGGCCCGCAGCGCCTCGATCGACATGCGCAGCCGACCGGTTCCCGCGAAGATCGCTGCTGGATCGATGCCGAAGGAGAGGTTGAGTTTTGCCGGGTCCGACCGCCGCTTGCTCAGGAAAGCGACCAGCCAGTCGGCCACGGCGCGGCTCCAGGGATGGGCGTCGATGCGAACCTGGATGCGGTTGAGCGGTATGCCGTCAAGCACCGCCTCCAGCGCCTCCGCTGTTCTCGGCAAGCCGTATCCGAACGCGTTCGGCGCCCCCTCGAAGACCAGCGACAATCCCGTGGCACCCTGTGCCACATCCTCCAGCGCTTGGCTTTTGGCGCGGTTGGTGTCGGGATCGTCGACTCGCTGGCTGACGATCCATGGCGATTTCGGGTTTGCGCGTACGATCGGTTCCGCCGCGGTGCTGCGGTCGTAGAGCGGTTCGATACGGATGTTGTCGTCGCTGTGCGAGACCAGCCTTTCCTCGAAGGAAGCGCCTGCCAAAGCCTTTTCCGCCAATGCGAGCCATCGCTGGCGCTCGATGTTTTCGGGTTCCACGTCCTGGATCAAGGCTCCGGCGCCCATCCGTCCTCCTCGTTTCATGCGGCCGCACCAGCCGGGAGCGGTCCAGTCTACGGTCCCTGGTCCGATATCGCAATGCAATGCGCTTCCAGTGACCGGATTCGATCCATCAGATATAGGTCAATCCGCGTGGACGACGATTGCCAAACAGCGGCAAAATCCGCAAGCTCCAAAAACCCGATTTGAACGAATGGGGCGATTTGGGCGAATGGCCCCGATTTGGACGAATGGCCCCGATTTGGACGAATGGCATTGTCGCTGTGCAATGGCCTCACTATACCTGCGGCAAGGCCACTGGCTTTAGACACATCAGTTTGCGGAGACCGGACATATGGCTGACGACACCAGTATTTTCATCGGCGCCAGCCGCAAGCCCGACGACAGCTATCAGCGTGCCGAGCAGCTGTTGCTACGATATGGGAATCGTCATGGCTTGGTGACAGGCGCCACCGGTACCGGCAAGACAGTCACCTTGCAGATCCTGGCCGAAGGATTTTCCAACGCCGGCGTGCCTGTGTTCTGCGCCGACATCAAGGGGGATCTGTCGGGTATCGCGATGATGGGCACGGCACAGGATTTCCTCGTCAAGCGGGCCGAACAGGTCAAGCTCGATCCTTATGGCTTCCAGGAATTCCCCGTCATCTTCTGGGACTTGTTCGGCGAACAGGGTCACCCGATCCGCGCCACGGTCTCGGAAATGGGGCCGTTGTTGCTGTCGCGCCTGATGAACCTGACCGAGGCGCAGGAAGGCATCATGAACATCGCCTTCCGCCTGGCTGACGAGGAAGGCCTGCTGCTGCTCGACATGAAGGACCTGCAGGCGCTGCTCGCCAACATCGCCGAGCGCGCCGACGAGATCGGCTCACGCTATGGCAACGTGACGAAGCCATCGGTCGGGGCTATCCAGCGCACGCTGCTGGTCCTGGAGCAGCAGGGGGCCGCAAACTTCTTCGGCGAACCGGCACTGCGTATCGCCGATATCATGCGCACCACCCGCGATGGACGCGGCGCCATCAGCGTGCTTGCCGCCGACAAGCTGATGATGAATCCGCGGCTCTACGCGACCTTCCTGCTATGGCTGATGTCGGAACTGTTCGAGGTGCTGCCGGAAGTCGGCGACCCCGACAAGCCGAAGCTGGTGTTCTTTTTCGACGAGGCGCATCTTCTGTTCGACGAAGCACCCAAGGTGCTGATCGATCGCGTCGAACAAGTGGTCCGACTGATCCGCTCGAAGGGCGTCGGCGTCTATTTCGTCACGCAGAACCCGTTGGATATCCCTGAAAAAGTCCTGGCCCAGCTCGGCAATCGCGTCCAGCACGCGCTGCGCGCCTATACGCCGCGTGAACAGCAGGCGGTGAGGACGGCGGCCGAAACGTTCCGGCCAAATCCCGATTTCGACTGCATGACCGCCATTACCCAGCTTGCCACGGGCGAAGCGCTGGTCTCGACGCTGGAGGCCAAGGGTGTCCCGTCCATGGTGCAGCGGACCCTGATCC
The DNA here is from genome assembly GCF_003999175.1 of Mesorhizobium sp. M7A.F.Ca.ET.027.03.2.1. Classification (NCBI taxonomy): domain Bacteria; kingdom Pseudomonadati; phylum Pseudomonadota; class Alphaproteobacteria; order Hyphomicrobiales; family Phyllobacteriaceae; genus Mesorhizobium; species Mesorhizobium sp. M7A.F.Ca.ET.027.03.2.1. The sequence goes on from NZ_RZOM01000188.1 coordinate 5,291, forward strand.
GCCCGCCGTCGTCGCGCCTTGGACCGATAACGGCAGCCGAGCGACAAAAGCTGATCCAGGAGAGCCCGGTCGCCGGCCAGTACGATCAGGCCGTCGATCGCGAATCGGCTTTCGAAATGCTGCAAAAAAAGGCCAAGGACGCGCAGGATGCCGAAGAGCAGGCCCAGCAGGCCGGCAGCGGCGGCTCGCGCTGGACCATTCCGGGCTTCGGCAATGACGATCCCGCGCCGAAATCGGGCGGCAGGCGCACATCTGCACCGCGCCCGTCCAACCGCCAGACGGTGGCCGAGGCGGCGATCAAGTCGGTGGTGCGCTCGGTTGGCTCCTCGGTCGGCCGGGCAATCGTGCGCGGGATATTGGGGAGTCTGTCGAGGGGGCGGTAAGGAGCGGCAGCTATGCGCTAAAGGCGCTAGACGCCGATGTGCCGAAAGTCTTGATTGGGGTCGACAGCTGACTATCAGTTTGGGCGCCGGACTTCGAAAAGCAGGCGCTGGAGTGGGTTCACTCTGAAGCTGTTTCCACAGCCGGACGATTGTGCCGCTACAGATATTAAACGTAGTCATGCGTTGTCATTCAATTGGGTCGGTACGAGGAATCCACACAGCAACAACACAGGCTTTCACTAACCCTAGCGAATTTCACGTATCGCGGAAGGATGATGTTCTCGAGACTCGCCCCATACATTAAATCTCACTTACCGATCCCGATTGACTTGATGATCGAGGTTTTCAACACGGCCGGGTGTGCACGAGACGATTCAGAGTATCGTCACGCGGCTGGGGAGATCATGTCCGAGGCAGGCGTCTATCTGCACCCGATTGAACTATCCTGGTTTATCTCTGCCCGGGGGACAGATGATGAAGCGCTAGAGGCAATTCGCCACCGAAAGGCTTACATCACGCGAGCGGCTTCTCTGATTCCTGCTCTCTTGTCCTTTTTTGATGTGAAAGACAGCGGAAGTCTGGAGTCTGTTCTTCGCCAGATCGATGACTTTTGCAGGGATTTTCCCGCCATCAAGGCGACGCCTCACGAGAAAAGAGTCCGCAAAGAGATCGCCTCCGGCCTTCAACGCGTTTTACGTGCAGTCACGGACCTTGTCGTGCGGCTCGATGAGTTCGGACACCATATCGACATTGAGTTCAATCACCACAAGACAGCCATTGCTCGGACGCCCGAAGTCGATCGCTTTGGGGACTCGTTTGAGCCATTTCGGGCCGATCTGAAGCGGCTATCTGTGGTCGCAGAGATAGTCCTGTACCGTGAGCGGATCGGGGGCGGTGGTTTCATTGTCACTGACAACAGGGCAAAATTCCGGGCTGTCGAGTGTATCTACCAGATTTCACTTTCGCAGAACGCACCTGCTTTCGTCACCACGCCAGGTTCGGATTTTGCGACAGCATGCAGCCTTCTGTATGAGATCGCCAGCGGTGAATACGACGTCGGACTCGCGGGAGCCATTAACAGGTTTGCGAAGAGCTCGAGCCGGAAAGAGATTTTCGAGGAGGAACAGTCATTCCGGTGGGATAACAGCGACGAAGGAATGCGTGCGTACGAGACGGATAACTTCGCCGCCGTCAAAGAGCGGACGGCAAAGCTCAAGAGTGAGTTCACATTTTGGGAGGAGATAGTCGAGTCCCGCGACTGGAATGTCTTCTCCCGACGCGAGCTGCTCGAACGCAGAGCCGATGTCCTGGAAAGGCTACAACGAACGCTTCTTGAAAACGGTCCCCACTTAGTCTGGGGTTCACAGATGATGCGCGCCTATGGACCCGTTTTCGAGGACCTGGAGGAAATGCACAATCGGCTTGTGAAAGCAGAAATTGCGCTCGGCAGATCCCGTCGCCTACGGCGTAAAGCTTGATTATTTTGACGCCATTTACACTCGACAGCACCGGTTGCCTGAATATCCGATATCGTACGCGACGGTAGGATTCGAACCTACAGCCTCACCACCCCCGACTGAGCGCTGCCAGCCGAGTAGAAAGCGGAGTGTTCTTCCGTTGAACTACGTCGCGTCACGGTGCTTCCACCGATGCGCAGTCAGTATCAGATAGCGTTGGTCCAGTGTTGACGTGAATCGAAAGTGGGTTTTGGATTCATGTCGACTGCGGCATAGAGCGGCGCCATTTCCCGGCGGGAGAGGCGGCGACAGCGTCGCAGGAATGGCACCGACAGAGTTTCCGCACCTCAGGCGTTTCGTCTGACCTGCAGTCGCATCCTGGGGCTTGATAAGATCGATCCTTC
>NZ_RZOM01001890.1:0-465 GCF_003999175.1 Mesorhizobium sp. M7A.F.Ca.ET.027.03.2.1
GTCCTCGACCACCGCGACTACGCCGCGTGGGGCATCGAGGGAGAGATCGGTGCGCAGGTGCCGGTCGCCCTGCCCGACAAGCATTCGCTGCGGCTCGACATCGGCGGCTATCACTTCGAGGATCCGCACGGCGACGACGGCAGCGTCACCGGCGCCAAGGCCGGGTTCGAGTATACGATCGGCGATGTCTTCGGCAGCAACACGGAACTGGTCTTCGCCGGCGAGGTCCGCAACGACAATCGCGACGACACCCAGTTCGCCGGCAGCGTGCGGCTGAACATCCCGTTCAATCCCGGCAGCGGCTCGGACAATGCGGCCAATGGGGCCGACAGCGGGCCGGAGCCGGTCTATCCGGTCAGCGAAGGCCTGCGCAAGCGCGTCAACGAACGCGTGCGTGGCGATATCGGGGTCCGCGTCCAGTCGCAGACGCTGACCGGCGGCTCGACGACGCGTGTCGCCATCAAC
>NZ_RZOM01001891.1:0-465 GCF_003999175.1 Mesorhizobium sp. M7A.F.Ca.ET.027.03.2.1
ACCTTGGCGAGGTCGTCGGCCAGGAGCATCTGACCGGCCCTGACGGCGCGCTGACCCGGTTGATCGGTTCCGGCTCGCTCGGCTCGATGATCTTCTGGGGGCCGCCCGGCACCGGCAAGACCACCGTGGCGCGCCTGCTTGCCGGCGAAACCAGCCTGGCCTTCGAGCAGATATCGGCTGTCTTTTCCGGCGTCGCCGACCTGAAAAAGGTGTTCGAAGCGGCCAAATTGCGCCGCACCAATGGCCGCCAGACCTTGCTGTTCGTCGACGAGATCCATCGCTTCAACCGTGCCCAGCAAGACAGCTTTCTCCCGGTCATGGAGGACGGGACAGTCGTGCTGGTTGGCGCCACGACCGAAAACCCGTCCTTCGAACTGAATGCCGCTTTGTTGTCACGCGCGCGCGTTCTGGTCTTCCATTCGCTTGGCGAGGAGAGCATCTCCAAGCTGATGGTGCGGGCGGAGG
>NZ_RZOM01001892.1:0-464 GCF_003999175.1 Mesorhizobium sp. M7A.F.Ca.ET.027.03.2.1
CCTTTACGTTCTCGATCGTTTCGGGCTCCATGCCCGTCGCCTTCAGCAGTGCCGGCGTCCTCTCCGGGCCGGTCATAGCGCCCCCCGGCGTCTACAGTTTCAGGATTCGGGCGACGGACCATGTCGGCAACAACGGCGAACGCGACTACACGCTTGCGATCACCACTGGCCCGCCCATCGTAATTTCACCGGCAGCTTTGCCCAATGGCCAGGTTGGGCAGCCCTATAGCCAGATGCTGACCGCAACCGGCGGTGTGGGCGCGCCTTACACGTTTCAGCGGATCATCGGAAATCTGCCCGAAGGCGTTTCGCTCGCAACCGATGGCACACTCGGCGGCACGCCGACCGAGAGCGGATCATTTGCCTTTGCCGTCGATGTGTTCGACACCTCCGAGAACAGGGCAAGGCGCGAGTATACGCTGGACATCGCTGCGGCGCCCCGACCGACGGCGCCGTCACTGACC
>NZ_RZOM01001893.1:0-464 GCF_003999175.1 Mesorhizobium sp. M7A.F.Ca.ET.027.03.2.1
GCCCAATACGGCGCCAAACACCGTGCCCTTGCCACCGGTCAGACTCGCACCGCCAAGAACGACAGCCGCAAGCACTTCTAGTTCCTTGCCAATGAGCGTCGTCGGCGTAACCGATTGGGCCAGTTGGGCTTGCGATATTGATGCGATCGCGGCCATGAATCCCATATAGCCGTAAACAAGGCATCTCAGGCCGAAAACATGAAAACCAAGGCGTTCGGCAGCTATCTCATTCCCCCCCATGGCACATATTTGACGACCGATGTTTGTCTTGTTGAGCAAGACCCAGGTCATAAAGAATGAGACCACTAGCAACAGCGCCTGCAAATTGATTGCATATGGAAACCCATTACTGTCGGCGAATTCGAACCACCAGATTCCTTCGCGGAAATAGGTGGGAAGGGAAGTGATATAGTCGCCGCGAGTGATATATATTAGTGATCCATAAAATATATTGAGAGTAGATA
>NZ_RZOM01001894.1:0-461 GCF_003999175.1 Mesorhizobium sp. M7A.F.Ca.ET.027.03.2.1
GTTTGGAGGACGTGGCTCAATTTGATCCTGTGGTAGGACCAGATTGGTTGAATATGCGACGAATGACAGCGCGGAGTCATAGAGAGGCGACATTTCATCTGTTCTGGCTAGACCAGAACGGGCAAAATGGTGCAGATTTGACCGCTGCCAAGGGATCGGGAGCGGAACAGCGGCGATCCGGCTATTCAGGGAGAGAGAGATGAACATTGCTCCGGGCAAGAATGCGGTCGGCAATATCCCGTTCGACCAGGCAAGGGTCGACCGGCTGATGGAGGAGGCCGGCATCGATGTGCTGCTCGCCACCTCCAAGCACAACACGCAATATCTGCTGGGCGGCTACAAGTTCATCTTCTTCGCCGCCATGGATGCGATCGGCCATAGCCGGTATCTGCCGATCGTGGTGTACGAAAAGGGCGGGCCGGACCATGCCGCCTATATCGGCAACCGCATGGAGGGCGGCG
>NZ_RZOM01001895.1:0-460 GCF_003999175.1 Mesorhizobium sp. M7A.F.Ca.ET.027.03.2.1
GTGGGGATGATGGTCATCACCAGCCCGAAACTGTCCGGGTTGGTCATTGCCGCTATTCCTGTCATCGTGCTGCCGCTGGTCGCTTTCGGCCGTTCGGTGCGGCGCAAATCACGCCAGGCGCAGGATACGCTGGCCGATGCCACCGCCTATGCCAGCGAGCAGATAGGCGCGGTGCGCACGCTGCAGGCCTTTACCAATGAGAAGCTGGTCACCGGGCATTTCTCGGCCGCGGTGGAAGCTGCTTTCGAGGCGGCACGCTCCTCGATCTTCGCGCGCTCCTTCCTTACCTTCTTCGCCATTTTCACCATCTTCTCGTCCGTCGTGGCGGTGCTGTGGTTTGGCTCGCGCGACGTGCTCGAAGGCTCGATATCGCCCGGTACGCTCGGCCAATTCCTGCTCTATTCGGTGTTCGCCGCCGGCGCGTTGGGCGCGTTGTCGGAAGTCTGGGGCGAGCTTGCGC
>NZ_RZOM01001896.1:0-459 GCF_003999175.1 Mesorhizobium sp. M7A.F.Ca.ET.027.03.2.1
AGACAGAGGGACCCGCTTGGACGCGATCGAAAAAGCGATCCGGAACGCCTTGGAGAAAGGCAATGCCGAGGACCGCGCGTTCCGCGAGAGGGTCTATCGCTCGGCTTTTGCCGCGCTCGATCGCGCGCTCAAGGCCAATCCCGGTGTGACCGTTGAGGTCGCCATCAAGCGCCGCAAGGCAATCCAGGCGAAAATCACCGAAATCGAATCCGAGTTCCTGCCGGCGGTGCCGGATGTCGGTCCGCAGGGCGATGCACCGGCGGTCGAACTCGGAGCGGACCCGTCGCCCGCGGTCGAAACCGGCCGACAGGCATCGTCCCCCGATGTCGTCGTCGACGGACCCGTGCAATCCGCTGCCGATGCGCCGCGCTCCCGCGTTCTGCCCGTCGTTCCCGACATCATGCCGGACGCCACGCTTCCCGATGCTCCGGCCATCGACATGTCGGCTCCGGCCTCGGC
>NZ_RZOM01001897.1:0-458 GCF_003999175.1 Mesorhizobium sp. M7A.F.Ca.ET.027.03.2.1
GCCGCGATGACGCTGCCGTCGCCGTCGCAATGAGAGCGCTGTCCGTTCGGCGTTAAGCATGGCCCGGGCCGGACCGCCCATGCGATGGCCTCGCCTTGCGCGACGTCGCTGCCGTCCGCTCGCTCCACCGTTGTCTCGACATTCTGGTCGATGAGCTTGAAGGCGAGCATCGCAGCTGCAATGCGAGGGAAGCGTTAGGCCGCCAGCAGGTCACAGTGGTGTTCGCTGAAGAAGAAGTCGGCGACCACAACCGGAAAGGCCCTTGGACCGGGATCACTGCAGAGTTCGTCGAGCCTATCTGCCGCGCGATCCACAAGCGCAACCCGTCCACCTTCCGCCAGCATGAATCGTGCGCATTCCAAGCCGATTCGGAAAGCGGCGCCCGTTATTGCCGCGACCATACCTTCTTGTAACTTCCCGGTCCTATCATTTACCCGTGCTATCGATTCAAAGGGCAT
>NZ_RZOM01001898.1:0-457 GCF_003999175.1 Mesorhizobium sp. M7A.F.Ca.ET.027.03.2.1
GTCATGGTGAGCTGCACCGCCCTTCGCGCTGGCGCCCCGCCGCCCGCCACTCACGCGCCGCCGGCGGCTTGCCGGCCCCGCGCATCGTGTCGCAAAAAGCCTGCGATTTCCCTGTTGCAATCGCCGCGCTCTTCAGCCATATAGGCCCGGCTTGCGGCCAAGCGCCGTGCGAGCGGGTGTAGCTCAGGGGTAGAGCACAACCTTGCCAAGGTTGGGGTCGAGCGTTCGAATCGCTTCACCCGCTCCAAATCTTCTTTGGATTTGAAAAGCATAAAGGGCCCGGGTAACCGGGCCTTTTTGCTATCTGGCGCCGGGGAGCGGGGGGACGACGTTTCCAGCCGAAGCCGGGAACGTAGGGCTGCCCATCCGACCTGGGTGTTGAGCCTCAACAGGTTGTCCGCGCGTAGAGCGAGGCGGCTCCGGAATTTGCGTCGCGGGCGATCGATATGCCATGGAT
>NZ_RZOM01001899.1:0-456 GCF_003999175.1 Mesorhizobium sp. M7A.F.Ca.ET.027.03.2.1
TCGCCCATGTCGGCAGCGACTATGGCGGCGTGGCGAAATCAAGGAATGTGGACCAGATCGTCGTCAATCACGGCACGGTGCCGCTGGACGAGCTCTATTTCGAGCTGAAATCCGGCTCGAAAAACCTCGGCGAAACCTCCTACGACGCCCTGCTTGCGGGAGAGGCCCAGACAGTCGAACGCAACCCGGCCGGCACATACAGGCTCTTCCGGATCGGCGATGCCGTGGCCGCACGCAACACCCATGCGGCGATCTACGATGCGCTGCGTCTGGCAAAGGACATCTGAGACAGATGTCGCGTCGGGAGGGCGAATTCGACCAGAGGGTATTCCAGCGTAAACGCAAAAAAACCCGCAGCTTGAGCTACGGGTTTTTTTGTATTTTGGTTGCGGGGGCAGGATTTGAACCTGCGGCCTTCAGGTTATGAGCCTGACGAGCTACCGGGCTGCTCCACCC
>NZ_RZOM01000189.1:0-7485 GCF_003999175.1 Mesorhizobium sp. M7A.F.Ca.ET.027.03.2.1
AACTTCCCCCGATCGGCTTTGCCGGCGACCTCGCCAAGGACAAGCTCGCGCGGTTGGCGGCGGCGATCGCAAAGGACGGCGCCACCCATGCGGTGCTGACCGACCCCTCCTCCATCGCCTGGGCCTTCAACATCCGCGGCGGCGACGTGCCGCACACGCCGCTGGCGCTCGGCTTCGCCATTCTTGCCGCCGATGGGTCGCACCAGCTTTTCATGGATAAGCGCAAATTCTCGCGCCAGGTCGCGGCCTATCTCACCCAACTCGCCGAGCCGCATGGGCCCGGCGAATTCCAAGCCGCGATCGTCGCCCTTGCCAAGAGTGGCGCGAAAATCGCGCTCGACCCGGTGCTGGCGGCCGACCGGCTGCGCATGCTGGTCGAGGCCAATGGCGGCGCCGTCGTTGCAGCAGCAGACCCCGCCCGCATCCCGCGCGCCACCAAGAACCAGGCCGAGATCAACGGCTCGCGCGCCGCGCATCGGCGTGACGGTGCGGCCGTGGCGAAGCTTCTGTGCTGGCTGGAGCGGCAAAAACCCGGATCGCTCGATGAGATATCGGTGGTCACCCGGCTGGAGGAGACGCGGCGGCAGACCGGCGAGGAAACGCAGATGCCGCTGCGCGATGTCTCCTTCGACACCATTTCGGGCGCCGGTCCGAACGGTGCCATCATGCATTACCGCGTGTCGCGCGCCACCAGCCGCAAGCTGCAGGCCGGCGAACTGTTCCTGCTCGATTCCGGCGCGCAGTATCAGGACGGCACCACCGACATCACGCGCACCGTGCCGATCGGCCAGCCGACGCAGGAGATGCGCGAACGCTTCACCCTGGTACTGAAAGGCATGATCGGCATTTCCACCTTGCGCTTTCCCTCCGGCACGCGCGGCTCCGAGATCGATGCCGTCGCGCGCATGGCGCTGTGGAAGCACGGTTGCGACTTCGCCCACGGCACCGGCCATGGCGTCGGCTCGTATCTGGCGGTGCATGAAGGGCCGCAGCGCATCGCCCGCACCGGCACCGAAAAGCTGCTCGAAGGCATGATGCTGTCCAACGAGCCGGGCTACTACAAGGAAGGCGCCTACGGCATCCGCATCGAGAACCTGATCCTGGTGACGCCGGCGCAAGAGATCGAGGGCGGAGACATCGCCATGCACGGCTTCGAGACGCTGACGCTGGCGCCGATCGATACCAGGCTGGTGCAGTCGGACCTCCTGACGCGCGACGAGCTGCATTGGCTCGACGCATATCATGCACGCGTGTTGGCCGAGATCGGGCCGATGCTCGACGGCGAGACGCTGGCCTGGCTAGGAAAGGCCACCGCGCCATTGCCGCACGATCTCAAGCAGTAGCCGCGGCGGAAACCTTGCTTGGTATTGGGGAGCCTTGCTCCGCAAGCAGCTCCCGCAAAGCCTGGACGTTGGGAGAGCCGGCTCCCTTGCGCCAAAACAATACCGTCAGGGCACTGTCCTCGTCCGAAGGCAGTTCATGCACCTGCAGCCTGCCACTTTCAGGGAAGCCCTTGAGCACGCTTTTGGGCATCAGCGCTATGCCCATGCCGGCCGCCACGCAACCGAGCATCGCATGATATGAACCGAGCTCGACGATTTGCTCGGCCATGAAGCCTCGGCGCGCATACCATTCTTCCAGCCGCCTGCGATGTGGACAGCCATGCTCGAAGGCTATCATGGTTTTGGGCATGTCGCTGCGGTCCTCAATCGAACCGCGCGATGCCGCAGAGACAATGACCAATTCCTCACGAAATGCAGCCTGCTTCTCGAATGGAGCGTCTGCGAGCGGCTCGGCCGCGAGCGCAGCGTCGACTTCGCCGGCGAGCATGGCGGCCGCGAGAACCTGCGGGTTGCCGGTGCGCAGTTGAATCTCCACCTCGGGATAGCGTGCGTGGTACTCGGCGAGCAGGCCAGGAAGCCGAGCCGCGGCGGTGCTCTCCATAGCGCCAAGTCGCAGCTTACCGCGTGGGCGCGGATCGAGGACCGCCGTTCGCGCTTCCTCGGCAAGCGCCAGCAACCGGTCCGCGTAGACAACCAACCTTAGGCCGGCGGGCGACACCTGCAGCCGCTTACCTTCGCGGATAAACAGCCGCACGCCCAGATCCTCTTCAAGCTGCCGGATGCGAGTGGTCACGTTGGACTGCACGCGAAACAGCTTTTCCGCCGCCTTGGTGATACCGCCCTCGCGCACCACCATGCGAAAGATGCGAAGGTCGGCCAAATCCATACATCTCTCCCGGAGAATAAAATGATCTTAATAATTCATTTTATCGGATGATCAACGGCGCGTAAATCGCCTGTTATCGACGCCGATCCGGGCGTCCACGGGAGATGGAAATGTCACCAGAACCTCTCGGCCCCTGGCCGATCGATCTTGGCGCATTGACTCCGATGCAGCGCGACGCCCTTTACACCAACCTTGTGCGTCACGCCCATCAGGAGAGATCGGAGGCAATTCGGCTGAGCGCGGTGTGGATCGCTTCGATTTTCAAGAAGCGCCTGACAGGAATTATTGCCTCGATCACTACATGTGTCGGCGCCGCGTTGGTGAGCATACGTGGACTGACCAAGACAAAAAGTCAGCCGGCGAACTGCCGGGCGATGATCAGCACCGCCGCACCCGCCAAGAACATTGCCATCAGCCCGCCGCGCAGCGAAACCAGCGCGGTGACCACCAGTGCCGCCCACTCCGCCGGCCCGGCATTCAACAGTTCCGGCGCCACCAGCGTCGTCAGCACCGCCGCCGGCACGGCGTTGAGACCGGCCTCGACGCGCGGATGGATTGTTTCGAAGCGGGAGATGACCAGATGCCCGCCGATGCGCGTCAGATAGGTCGCGACCGCACCGGCGATGATGACCCAGAATGTCGTGCTCATGGCCGCGCCTTTACGCCGCTGTGATGGGGAGGCAGGATGACCGCCAGCAGCACACCGGCAACAGCGCCGATCGAGACATGCCAGGGCGAGCCCACGGTCTTATAGGCGATGATCGAGGCGGCGGCGCTGGCGATGACCACCGGCAGCCACAGCGGCCGCTTGCGGAAGCCCAGCACGAGACCGAGGAAATAGATCGGCAGCAGGAAATCGATGCCGAGCGCATGCGTGTCGGGGATCAGCTTGCCGAACAGTGCGCCAAGCGCGCTTTCGACGATCCAGAACAGATAGACCGGCAGGCCAAGTCCCAGATACCAGGCAAAGCCGACCGTCTGGCCCGATTGCGCCCGCGCTTCGGCTACCGCGAATTGCGGATCGGTGAGGATGAAATAACCAAGTGCCTGCTGGATGACAGGCCAGTGCGCGATGCGCCGGCCGATGCCTGCGGAATAGAGCACGTGGCGGAAATTGACGGCGAAGATCGACAGCACGATCAGCCACGGCGCCACATGCTGGCCGAACAGCTGGATGCCGACCATCTGGCTGGCGCCGCCATAGACCAGCGCGCTCATCAGGAAGGCTTCCAGGACCGAGAAGCCATTGTCGACGGCGAGCGCGCCGAACAGCACCGCAAACGGCGCCGACGCCACCACGACAGGCATCGACAGCCGCACGCCCTGCCAGAAATCGCTTTTATCGCCGCTCTCGGAAATTGCTTGCGCCGACATGGCCTCTCCTTGATCAGGGCCTGATGTAGGAAGCGCTGCCTGCCTTGTCACACGAATTCGCTTGAGCCAAACGATCAGCGGAAATGATCGTCGGGTTACCGGAGCCGAAGGCTAGTCAAGCGAACCTTTGCCCTCGATCGCCCTGCCCCAGTCGAGCAGCGGCTTGGCGCGCAAGGTGAAATCGACGAGCTCGTCGACCAGATCAGCCGTATGGATTCCCGCCGGATCGATGACATGCTGGACATAGAAATGCCGGTGGCGGATGGCGGCGACCAGATCGGGATCGCTGATTTCCTCGAAGCCGCGTGGCGTACGCTTCATACGGCCTTCGGTCTCGAGTTCAAGCCGGTTCTTCTTCAACGCCGCCACTAGGCCGCGAAAATTGTCCGGCTTGGTCGCGATGGCTTTGCGCATCGCCAGCAGCAGCGCCGGCTCCGGCTGCCACCAGGCAATGTCGGCAAAACAGCGCTCAAGCCCGATATGCACGTAGAACACACCCTGCTCCATCTTGGTGCCGTCGGGCGACAGGATGCCCGACAAATGCCTGTTGTAGGGCCGCTTGTCTTTGGCGAAGCGCACGTCGCGATTGATCCGGAACAGCGACTTCTTGCGATCGCCGCGCAGGCCGAGTCCGGCCTCCGCGAAACGCTCGGTCAGCGTGTCGACCAGATCACTGAGCGGATCACGCAGCTCCTTTTCGAACAGGTCGCGGTTTTCTAAAAACCACTCTCGGCTCTGGTGGAAATCCAGCGCCTTCAGGAACGGAATGGCTTTCGGGCCGAAACCCTTGAATGCGCCTTCCATCACGCCTTGCCGATCCGTACCAGCCAGCCATCCTCGTCGATCACCTCGATGCCGAGTTCGCTGGCAAGCTTGAGCTTGGAGCCGGCACCCGGCCCGGCGACCACCAGATCCGTCTTTGCCGAAACCGAGCCCGCGACCTTGGCGCCCAGGCGCTCCGCCATCGCCTTGGCTTCGGAGCGTGTCATCTTCTCCAGCGAGCCCGTGAACACGACCGTCTTGCCGGCGACCTCGCTGTCGGCCGAGACGTTGACGATATACGGCTTCGGCTTGACTTGGCGGAGCAACGCGTCAAGCACGTCGTCATTGCGCTCATTGCCGAAGAAGTCGCGCAACGCATCGATCACGGTATCGCCGATGCCGTTGACCGAGGGGAAAACCGTGTGTGGATCCTCCGCTGCCGCTGTCTCCTTGCCGACCCGGATCATCTCCTCGATGGTCGAGAAGGTGCGGGCAAGCACGGCGGCCGTCGTTTCGCCGATATGGCGGATGCCGAGCGCGAAGATGAAACGGTCGAGCTCCGGCTCGCGGCGCGAGTCGATGGCGGCGAACAGCTTGTCGAGGCCCTCATAGTTGCGATCCTCGACGCTGCGCACATTCTTGCGCGTCTTGCCCGATGCGGCCTCGCGCTGCCTCGCCTGCTCCTCGCGGCGTTCGGCCAGCGCCCTGGTGACGGCCGGACGGCGATCCCTGAGCGTGAAGATATCGGCGGCGGTCTTGATCAATCCCGCATTGAAGAACGTGTCTATGTTCTCCGCGCCGAGGCCTTCGATGTCCAGGGCGCCGCGTGACACGAAGTGGCGCAATCCTTCCACCGCCTGCGCCGGGCAGATCAGTTCGCCGGTGCAGCGCCGGCGGGAATCTTCCTTGCCGGTCTTTTCGTTGATCTCGCGCGTCGCCGGCGAGCCGCAGATCGGGCAAGTGTGAGGGAACTCGTAAGGCACCGCATCAGCAGGCCGCTTGTCGATGACGACGCTGACGATCTGCGGAATGACATCGCCTGCCCGCTGGATCACGACCGTATCGCCGATGCGCACATCGATGCCGTCGCGGATCGGCTCGCCGGTCGAGTCCAGGCCCTTGATGTAGTCCTCATTGTGCAGCGTGACGTTCTCGACCACGACGCCGCCGACTGTGACCGGCGCCAGCCGCGCAACCGGCGCCAGCGTACCGGTACGGCCGACCTGGATGTCGATCTTCTGCACGGTCGTCATCGCCTGTTCGGCCGGGAATTTATGCGCGACCGCCCAGCGCGGTTCGCCGGTGACGAAACCCCAGCGGCGCTGCAACTCCAGCTGGTCGACCTTGTAGACGACGCCGTCGATATCGTAGCCGAGCGCCGAGCGCTGCTCCTCGATCCGATGATAATGCGCGATCAGCTCCTCGGCCGATTTCGCCCGCACCATCAGCGGACTGATCTTGAACCCCCACTCGGCGAATTTCTGCACCGAATCATATTGGGTCGGAGCGGGATCAGCCGTCGTGTAACCCCAGGCATAGGCGAAGAATTTGAGGTTGCGGCTGGCGGTGACGGATGGATCCTTCTGGCGCAGCGATCCGGCCGCCGTATTGCGCGGATTGACGTAGTCCTGGCCGCCGGCCGCAGCCGATCGCTGCTTCAGCGCCTCGAATTCCGCATAGGTCATGTAGACCTCACCGCGGATCTCGATGATTTCGGGCCAGCCCGAGCCTTTCAGCTTCGCTGGAATATCGGCGATCGTCTTCAAATTGGCGGTGATGTCTTCGCCAACGGCGCCGTTGCCACGCGTCGCGCCCTGCACGAACACACCGTTTTCGTAACGCAGCGAAGCCGACAGCCCGTCGATCTTCGGTTCGGCTGTGAAGGCGATGTCGAGCTCCTTGTCGCGATCGAAGAACCGCCGCCCGCGTTCGATGAAATCCGTGACGTCATCGTCGGTATAGGCCTTGGCAAGGCTGAGCATCGGCACGGCATGGCGCACCTTGGTAAAGCCTTCCGCCGGAGCGGCTCCGACCCTGAGCGATGGCGAATCCTCGCGCACCAGCGCCGGAAAGCGCTCCTCGATGGCAAGGTTGCGCCGTGCCAGCGCATCATACTCCGCATCGGTGATAACAGGCGCATCTTCGGTATGGTAGCGCCGGTCGTGCTCGGCGATCTCTTCCGCCAGCCGCTTCAGCTCGGCTTCGGCCTCGCTTTCGGTCAGGGCATCAACTGGTTTTTCGGACATGCTTTCTTCCCCGAACGGTGGCGCTACACAATAGATCAGGATTTTAGGAAAATCATTCCTGAACAGCAGGATGGAGCCATATCCTGACTCGATCCCTGACATCAGCTGTTCTTATGCAGCTGTGGTGTTCTCGCGCAGCAACCGTTCGGCGGCCGCGCGCGCTTCATCGGTGATGGTGGCGCCGGCCAGCATGCGAGCGATCTCTTCCTGCCGCGCCGGCCGGTCCATCTCGGCGATGCCGGTGGCGACACGGTCGGTGGTGCCGGATTTGGAGATCAGGAAATGCGTCGCCGCGCGTGCCGCCACCTGTGGCGCATGCGTCACCGACAGCACCTGGACGCGCTTCGACAGTCGCGCCAGCCGCTGGCCGATGGCGTCGGCGACAGCGCCGCCCACACCGGTGTCGATTTCATCGAACACCAGCGTCGGCGCCGAACCGCGGTCGGCCAGCGCCACCTTCAGCGCCAGAAGGAAGCGCGAAAGCTCGCCGCCAGAGGCCACTTTCATCATCGGCCCGGGCCGCGTGCCTGGATTGGTGCGCACCCAGAATTCGATCTGGTCGATCCCCTCTTCCATACGGCTCTCGGCCTCGCTCTTCATTTCCACGATAAAGGCGGCGCGTTCGAGCTTCAGGGCCGGCAGTTCGGCCATCACGGCCTTGGTCAGGCCTACCGCCGCCGCATGACGCAGCGAGGACAGCTGCGCGGCGGCAATGTCGTAGGTCTCGCGCGCAGCGGTGGCCTGCTTTTCCAGCCCATGCAGGCGCTCCTCGCCGGCATCGAGATCGGCGAGATCGGCCGACATCGTGTCGCGCAGCTGCGCCAGATCGTCGACGGCGACGCTGTGCTTGCGCGAGGCGGCGCGCAGCGAAAAC
>NZ_RZOM01000018.1:0-17189 GCF_003999175.1 Mesorhizobium sp. M7A.F.Ca.ET.027.03.2.1
TATTCTGGGAACTCGGCCTCGGCCCACGCACTAAGCGGCTTTACAAGGATGAGTGCATCATCCGCATAGCCGTTGAGGCTGTAGAATTTGTGTGTCCGCTCTTTACCGAGAACCATCGAGATGCGGGCGATGTCGCAACCAACACGCGCTGCTTCCTTCTCGATCCACGCCATCAGCTTTGCACCGATACCAGCGCTGCGCATTTCAGCGTCGACGACCACATGGTCGGCCTCGGCCCACTTGCCTGCCCATAGCTGTACCCCTATCCAAAAGCCCGACATGCCGACCATTCTCTCACCGAGGAAAGCGGCAATGCAGCGATAATTTCCCTGCGCGATCATTGCGGCCAGGCGCTCTTGAAACATGCCCTCCGGCATGGACCCCGTTTGCTGATAGAGCGGGTAGATGGTCGAAATCTCTTCGATGCCGACCAGTTCGCGAATGACGATGTCCATTTCAGCCCCCTCTTGCCCACCAATGCGCTGATCCAAATCTCACATCTCTTATATTAGGAATCGGTAAAGCGTCGATCCAAGCGGAAAGCCGGATGTAAAAACTCCATCTTGCGCGGCGTTGCTGGTTGAGCCGACCTTCAGCTCGACGGCTTCACCGGCCCGGTGCCGTTCCACTGAATGAAGTTGGCCGACCTGCTTTATCTCGACGGAATGAGCTCACCGGGTCCGAGCTGACGGTGCGCCGTCATCTGCTCGAAGACCTGATCGTTGCGCGCGGCAGCGACGGAGTCATCGTGCTTTCCGAGGAAGTCGAAGCCGACGGCTCGCAGTTGCTCGAGCATGCCTGTCAGGTCGGGCTCGAAGGCATATGCATTCAGAGCGAGAGCTTTATGATCGTCGGATTCGAGCTATCGGCCACGGCGCGGGGAGGTGTCGGCAGCTTGTTGCTTGCCGGGAAATGCGGGAACGATTGGGCCTATGCGGGCGCCGTTGGGACTGCCTTCGACAGCAAGGAGGCCGCCTCGCTGCGAAGCACTCTTGACCAATTGAGCACGAACAAGCCGGCCGTCCCCTGAAGGGCAAGAACCTCGTTTTCGCGCAGCCGCAGAGCGTGCGGCACGCGAAGCGAAGACGACACGGCTCAGACAGCTTCGTCTTGCCGGCCACCGATCCGCGACCGAGTCGAAATAAGCGAGCGCGCCATCGCTTTCCTCAACATGTGGATCGCAAACAATGTCCGTCCACCTTGGCACCAGGACTGACGAGGATGTCATGGCGAGATGGGCGATAAACTGGTTGCCGACGCCAGGTTGTTAGGCATCCGACGGGGGAAACCGATGAAGAGGCTGGTAACTGAATCATACAATCCTGTGATCAACGGTGGCTCGTTGCACAAACCCAGTCGTCCCGCGGAGCGCGGCCGGGACGCCGAGCGACTAGCTTGATTCTGCGGCGACGCCGTCGCTTCGGAAGGTTTTGTGAATATGGGTCGCGGCAAGGGCTGCTTGGCCAAAGGCCACGGCTATCTGGTTGAGGCCGGCCGCGACGTCGCCGATGGCGTAGAGACCGGGCACTGAGCTTTCCAAATTCTCCCCAACGCGCACGTAGCCGGTTTCGTCACAGTCGGCCCCCAGCGCCGTTGCAAGTTCAGATCGGACATCGCAACCCATTGAAGGATAGATGACATCGAGCTCGCGCGCCGGCGCCCCGCTGGCCATTTCGACCATGATGCCCGGTGGCCTTGGGATCAGGTCATCGACCCTGTCCCATATTGCGATCCCCGCTCGGGCCGCCCTGTCGCGGATAGCTCGCGACACATCCTCCGGGTAGTTGAAGAGCATTGCCACATGGGGACTGTAGTCCTTAAGGAACAGCGCTTCCTTGAGCGCGAGGTGCTCATTGCCGACCACGCCGAGTCGTTTGCCCCTGGCTTCGTATGCGTCGCAGACTGGGCATAACCTCACTGATCCATTGGCGATCGCCTGCGCGAGGCTCTTGATCGCGGGCGCCTTATCCACAATTCCGGTCGCGAGGATCACACGCGATGCAGTGGTGATACCGGACGGCGTGCGCAGGCGAAACCACCGTCCGCGCTTGTCGAGGCCTTCCACCCGGGCCTGGCCGATGACGACACCATGAGCCTTGGCCTGCCGGCCGAGCCGTTGGAGTAGGTCCTTCCCCGCGATGCCCTCCGGAAACCCGGGACAGTTCCGCGTCCTGGGGATCAGCAACGCGCGTGCGTCGCCTGCGTCGAACACGACAACCGAGCGCAGGAACCGTGCGAGGTAGACCGCCGCTGCAAGCCCGGCTGGACCTGCACCGACGACTGCGACATCAAACCTTTGGCCAATGCAAGATTCCAGCATAGCGGGCCAACTTGCCTTGCGCTTGGTTGTTCCAAAGACCGGACAAATGCGTCAACCCTGCCGGGACCCGGGCAGTCACCGCCATGGAACCTAGTCGATCGAATGGAGTTGGAAATCACCCGCACGGGTACATCCAACAAGGAGCGCATCGCTATGGCAGCTACGAAGAAAGCAACCGCCAGCACAAAGGGCCTTGAGGACATGTTCCTTGACGGCCTCAAAGACATCTACTACGCCGAAAAGAAAATCCTCAAGGCCCTGCCTAAGATGGCCAAGGGGGCGGAGGACGAGCAGGTTTCTGCCGCCTTTGAGAAACACCGCGTCGAGACCGAGGGTCAGGTCGAGCGCCTTGAGCAGGTGTTCGACATTCTCGGCGTCGCTGCGCGGGGCAAGACCTGCCCGGCAATCGACGGCATCATCGAGGAAGGATCCGAGATTCTTGAGGAATACAAAGGCTCAACTTCGATTGATGCTGGCCTTGTCGGCGCCGCGCAAGCTGTCGAGCACTATGAGATCGCACGCTACGGCACGCTGATCGCCTGGGCGACGTCGCTCGGCAGGGACGACATCGTCGAACTCCTCAACGCGACCCTTGAAGAGGAGAAGGCCACCGATGAGGCCCTCACGTCCCTCGGCGAGTCTGGCGTCAACGACAAGGCAGCCGAGCAGCAAAAAGCGGCTTGATCTTATCGACAACGAATGCGCAACGGGCCACGGCATGATCGTGGCCCTTGCCTTATGGGACAGGTCTGTCTGTCCAACGTTGGAGAAGCTGATCAGTAGTGGCGGTCTCGATGTGCTGGCCGTAGCGGCTGCTGAAAAGATCGATCATGGCGTCATGGGCTTCGTCCGAGGCGCTGCACAGCGCATCCTGAACAACGATCGTCCGCAAGCCGTAGTCGGCTGCGCCGAGCACCGTCGCAAGGACGCACATGTCCGTTTCGCCACCGGTGACGATCACGGCGTCACACCCACGGGCGGCCAGCCGCGCCCGCAGGTCGGAACCGAGCCAGGGGGAATACACCGGTTTGTCAATGACCGGCGCCGGCGGCGCAAAGGGTTGAAGCTCGGACACGAGGTCAATCTGCCCGGGAGCAAGGTGTTCGAGGGTCATATCCGCCCAGCGCTCGTAATACCGCCGCCAGGTTCCCTGCCCTTCGCCCGGACGACGCGCCGGGATGAATCGCGTAAACACCACCTGGGACGGATGGGCGGCACACAGGGCCACGATATTGGGAAGCACGCGATCCATCCACGGCAATGCCCAAGGCGATTCTCCCCGGAACATGCCCTGCATGTCGACGCAGATGTGTACGGCGTTCAACCCGAGGGAATCGTCACGAAGTGTCGGATCCGCTGCCATGGTCTATGTCACCTGGCTGTCAAACACGACGCCGAGCCCGTGCGCCACGGCACTTGCCGCGATCATGTCATCGAGGGCCTTTCCGGTGACCGGGCATTCCCCCAGCACGGCCTTGATCGCCTCGCCGGCCTGTCCGACCGACACGACATCGTGGCGCTTTTTCCTGACTTCGACATACTGTTCGATAGGCATGTTCAGGCGCCGAGTTGTTTGAGTATCCGCATCCATACCTTCCTCCATTCCGGTCGAAGCCCGATCTGACGGCGAGGTGCTGACCTCCCCCGATCGGTGGATTAATCTGCGGCCGCACGGCAGGTTCCCCTGATCCGGAAATTGCGTCCGGCTCCTAGTCGAGGAAGATCTGGACAATCATCGTGATGGCCGCCACCGCCATGACCACCGTTGCGGCCCAGCCGACGATCCTCAGACCAGGGGAACCGTTGCCATGCCCATGATGTCGTGGCGTGCCGTCATCAGCATCATCACCGCCATGACCGGAACAGCGACCACGCCATTGACCACCGCGCTCCAATAGAGCGCCTTGATCGGATTGACGGCCGTGAAGTTCAGACAGGCGCCAAGCAGCGTTGCGACCGCGATGGTCACGTAGAACGCTTTGGCCTCCAGCGGCTTGCGGTCGAGGCCGGTTGGCCATTTGCGCGCTTCGCCCATGGCATACCCGGCCGACCCGGCCAGAACCGGGATCGCCAACAGGCCGGTCCCGATCACGCCGAGGGCAAAGATTGCAAACGCAAACGCACCTGCCACCGGCTTCAGTGCCTCGGCGGCCTGACTGGTCGATTCGATATCAGTGGCGCCGCTGGCATGGAGTGTCGCACCAGCCGTGATCATGATTGCCAGGGCCACGAGATTGGAGAATGCCATGCCGATATACGTATCGAGCCGGATGCGCTCGATTGCGCTCCTGGCCTGCTCCGGCGCTTTCTTGAGGGGCTTCCGTTCCGGTTTGGCTTTCTGGTCTTCGACTTTCTGCGACGCCTGCCAGAAGAACAGGTAGGGGCTGATGGTTGTACCCAGGATCGCCACCACCGATGTCCAAAAGCTGGCGTCGGCAGTCAATTTCGGAATGAAGAGGCCATGGGCGACTTCACCCCATGGCACGTGCACAACGAGCACAGTTCCAAAATACGCAAAGAGCGACAGCGTCAGCCATTTCAGCACCGAGACGTAGCGGCTGTATTTAAGGAAGACCTGTAGAACAACGGATACCGCCCCGAACATGATAACATAGGCGAGATGCGGCCCGCCGATGATCAGTTTCAGGGCGTCGCCCATGGCGCCGAGGTCGGCGCCGATGTTGATGATGTTGGCGATAAGGAGCAACACGACGACCGACTGAAGGAGCCAGTTCGGATAATACCGCCGCATGTTACCGGCGATCCCCTGGCCGGTGGTACGGCCGATCCGAGCGCTGATTTCCTGCACCACTGACATGAGTGGATAGCTGAAGAGCAACGTCCATGTCAGGCCGAAGCCGAACTGCGCGCCTGCTTGGGAATAAGTGGCAATGCCGCTGGGATCGTCGTCGGACGCACCCGTTATCAGGCCAGGTCCCAAGGCGCCGAGAAGCCGTGGCTTCGACGGGCCAACAACCGGATTGTTCTTTTGCATGCTGGTACGATTCCCTTCGCGAGCGACGTAACTCGCTGCCGGGACAAAAGCTCCGTCGCGCAGAAAATTATCATACGGTCCCCGACCGCCATTCGCCGACAAGGCGGAGCGACCGGTCATCCTTGCTGCGCCAGGCGAGGCGCCTGAAAGCCCAACATTGAACGCAACTTGTCGTTTTGCGCAAACGTACACGATGAGGTGGCCGGGCAACGGCGGAACAAGTCCTGGCATCAGAGGTTGTGGCCGGACATGAAGAGGGTGTTCACAATGGGCGACGATAAAGACAGCCGTCAGCAGGCTGCCAGTAAGACTCTCGCGCAATCCATTGCCAGGGAAACCGGCATCACCGAGGATCAGGCGCGCGAGCTTATTCGCCTGATCGGCACCGACCGCAATTCTCTGCTCCGCGAGGCGCGGCTTTTGTTCCGGCAACGCCCCCGTTAATCGAACTACGCGGTCATATTTTGCTAGCGCCCGGCGGTGATCCCTTTGATAAGCCGAACCAGCTCTGCGGGCTCGGTGGGCTTCAACACGGTGAGTCCGTGCGCAAAAGCGCCTTCGCTACCTTCGATGCCCAAGCCGGTATAGACCACAAAGGGCACGCCCCTGTCTGCCAAGGTTTTCGCCGCCTCATGGCATTCGCCGTCCGCCAGCATGACGTCCAGGACAGCAGCCGCAGGCGTGTGGTCGGTGAGGAACCGGTTCGCCTCGTCGCAAGATCTCGCCACTGCTACGGTGAAGCCAGCCTCGCAAAGCGCGCACTCAAGGTCCAAAGCGATCAGGGCTTCGTCGTCAGCGACCAGGACCAGAGGGCATTCCACGGAGCCCATACTATCATATCGAGAGGTAAGTGACGAGTGGCCGCTGCCTGGCGCCGGCCTTCGTGGTCGCATGTTGCGCACCGTCCAGCACTCCAAAACCATCGGCCTTGGAACGAACTCCCACAGCCCGCATTATAGTCTGTTAAGCTTGATCGGGGACCGGGATGAATGAACAAACGCAGGCGAACGTTGTCGCCTCCAAAAACTTGGAAGCATCCGGCGGTGACAGCCTCAATTTCGACTACCAGGATTTTTTCGAAAATGGCGCCGTGGCCCTCCATCTGGTGAGCGCCGACGGCATCATTCTGCATGCCAACAAGGCTGAGCTCGACCTTCTCGGTTATCCCGCAGAAGATTATATCGGTCGCCACATCGCGGACTTCTATCCCGACCGGCACATCATCGGAGACATTCTAGAGCGCCTCACGCGTGGCGAGAGGATCGCGAGATATCCGGCGCGTCTGAGGGCATGTGACGGATCTATCAAGCACGTCGAAATCACGTCGAGTGGCCACTTCCGCGATGGCAACCTGGTCAACACAAGATGCTTTACCGTCGACGTAACCGACCTTGAAAATACCCGCTCCGAACTGAGGCAGCAGGACAGCACTTATCACCAGATCCTCGACGGCCTTCCGGTCGCCATCTACACGACGGATCAGCATGGGACGATCACCTATTACAACCGTGCTGCTGCCGATCTGGCAGGACGGGAGTCCGTGATTGGCAACGACAGGTGGTGTGAGACGTTCAAGCTGTTTACCGCCGATGGCAAGGAACTTCCGCACGACGAGTACCCTATGGCCATTACGCTCAAAGAAAACCGACCGGTCCGCAACCAGCAGGCCGTGGCGCAGCGTCCGGACGGATCGTTTTTTCCGGTCCTGCCCCACCCCACGCCGCTGCGGGATGACCAGGGCAACCTGATTGGGGCCGTGAATATGCTGCTCGACCTGACGGATCGCCAGCGTGCCGAGGAAGCCAGGCAGCACCTGTCCGCGATCGTGGAATCATCATTTGACGCAATCGTCAGCAAGGATCTGAACACTATCATCAAGAGCTGGAACCAAGGCGCTGAGCGGCTGTTTGGCTATACCGCCGACGAAGCGATCGGCCAGTCTGTAACCATGCTGATCCCAGATGACCATCAAGACGAGGAACCCCGTATACTCGAGCGCATCCGAGGTGGCGAACGCGTAGAGCCGTTCGAAACGACCCGCCAGCGCAAGGACGGCAGCCGGGTCCCGGTTTCGCTGACGATATCGCCCGTACGCAACGCAAGCGGGCAGATCGTTGGCGCATCGAAGATAGCGCGGGACATCACATCAGCGAAGGAGAACGAATACCGCATCCGCATGCTGATGCGCGAGGTCAACCACCGGGTGAAAAACCAGTATTCGGTTATCCTGTCGATGATCCGCGAGACCAACAATCGAGCGGAGACCCCCAAGCAGTTTGAATCCCAGGTCCGCGAGCGCATCATGGCGCTGTCGCGCTCCCACGACCTGCTGGTGTCGGCCGACTGGAAGGGCGCCACGGTCAGTGAGCTTTTGGCAGCGCAGATCGAGCCTTTCCCACGGGGAGACATCATTGACATGTCGGGCCCGTCGATGGTCCTGAGTCCCAATGCGGTGCAGTATCTTGGGATCGCCTTCCATGAACTGGCGACCAATTCGGCGAAATACGGAGTGCTCTCGGGGGACAAGGGCCGGATCACGGTCGTATGGACCATTACCGGTTCAGATGTTTCGAAGCTCTTCCACCTCACCTGGACTGAAACTGATGGGCCGGAAGTGCAGACCATCGGACAGGGCGGCTTTGGTACCGTCGTCCTGAAGCGTGTTGCGCCAGCGGCGGTTGGAGGACAGGGAATTCTTGAGCATGGCCCGCAAAGGGTCAAATGGAGTCTGGAGGCGCCCTTGGCCGGCGTGCAGGCCCCTGCTGCAAATGGAGCTTAGAGGTCAGCGTTTCCGACCTTAGACGCCATTGCTTGATACGGAGCGGCCCGGTCGGGCTTATCACTCAATTCGTTTGATACGACCTTTATCGAGGCGGAAAACCCCGGTGTTGCCACCCTGCCTTTCAAAATCGGTCAGCAAGTCGTCCCAAGTACCGAGGAATTCCCCGCAGTCATCACAGACGATCCTCGTGTCTCGCTGCGCGTCGGCCGGGATTCTCAGCCGAATGGTCAGGCAGTGGGGACACTCCAGGTTATGATTGAGGTATTGCGTGGTCATGGCGGATCGCAATTAAACGCCGCCATGGCCTTTATGCAAGAGCGGTTTGTGCCGGTTGCTGCCCGCCAGTGTCAACGTGCCCAACATTCCGTTGTTTTGAAGCCAATTTCATCCGTGCTACCGGTGTAGCCGCGAGATCGTGCTGCTGCTGACATTGTATCGCTGGGCGACTACCCGCATTGCTTCCCCGGCCTCCAGGCTTGCCAGAGCCTCCCGTCGCTGTTGTTGAGAGAGCTTGGGCTTGCGGCCGAATTTGACACCTCTGGCCATCTCACGCGCGACCGTCGAAGTGTTCTCCAGAATCCTGCGCCGCTGCCATTGGGCCGCCCGTGACGACGACGATGACGATCCGCCGCATGTCCTGCTTATGCGGCCATTCCGCCCAGGCAGGGAGCCGACGGAGCAGTTGCTTATTCGGAGCCTACCAGCCTGAGGCGGCCGGGTCCGCTCTGGGGCAGGCGAGACAGCGATTTGACGCCGCTTTGGTCGGCGTCACCTGTCATGGCGGTGACGGGCGCTGTAGTAGCATCCAGCGGGGATGTGATGGGCCGAGGCTTCCGTGACCTCGCTCTGCTCAAGGAACCTTTTGTCAGTCCGGACCATTCTTCGAGAAGTGACGCACGTCCGAGGAATAGATGGCGACCGACAAGCTCTCAAAGTACAAAGCCAAGCGCGATTTCGAGCTCACGCGGGAGCCGAGCGGTAGGGAGAAGATTAAACCGTCGAATAGGCGACGGTTCGTCATACAGAAACATGACGCAACGCGGTTGCACTATGATTTGAGGCTCGAGCTTGGCGGCGTCTTCAAATCCTGGGCAGTGACGCGTGGCCCGTCTCTTGATCCGCACGACAAGCGTCTTGCGGTCGAAGTCGAGGATCACCCGCTCGACTATGGGGATTTCGAAGGCACGATTCCGAAAGGACAGTATGGCGGCGGCACGGTGATGCTGTGGGATCGCGGCTACTGGGAACCCGAGGGGAAGAAGAGCCCAGAGCAGGCCCTCGCAAAAGGCGACTTTAAGTTCACTCTCGAAGGCGAACGGCTGCATGGCAGCTTTGTGCTTGTCCGCATGGCCCATGACCGCGAGCGAGGCAAACGCACCAACTGGCTGCTGATCAAGCATCGCGACGAGTGCGCGGTGGAGGAAAACGGCGCCGCCGTTCTTGAGCAGAACGACACTTCGGTAGCCTCCGGCCGCACGATGGAGGCCATCGCTTCCGGAAAAGGTCGCAAGCCAAAACCGTTCATGCTGCAGGGCGGCAAGGTAGAAGCCGATGCGGTGTGGGATAGCCGTACCGGGCTGGCGGCAAATGAGCGTAAGCAAAAAGCTCGCGGCAAGGAGAGATCGGATGCGGGAAATCCTGTCGATCTGCCCGATTTCATCGCACCTCAGCTTTGCGAGACGCTGGCGCGGCCGCCATCCGGAAGTGAGTGGCTGCATGAGATCAAGTTTGACGGCTATCGCATCCAGATGCGCGTGCTTGACGGCGAGGCGACGCTGAAGACGCGGAAGGGTTTGGACTGGACGGCCAAATATCCCGCGATCGCACGCGCTGCCGCAAATCTGCCGGATACGATCATCGACGGCGAGATCTGCGCGCTGGATGAGAATGGTGCTCCCGATTTCGCCGCGCTTCAGGCGGCTCTGTCCGAAGGCAAGACAGACGCGTTGGTCTATTTCGCGTTCGATCTCTTGTTCGAGGGCCGCGACGACCTGCGCACGTTGCCGCTCTCTGAGCGGAAGGCCAGGCTGCAGCAACTCCTGGCCGATACGGGCGACGAGGCTCGCCTTCGCTTCGTTGAGCATTTCGAAACCGGCGGCGATGCGGTGCTGCGCTCGGCCTGCCGGTTGTCGCTCGAGGGCATCGTGTCGAAGCAGGCCGGCGCGCCTTACGTTTCCGGCCGGACCGAAACTTGGGCAAAGTCTAAATGCCGCGCCGGCCACGAGGTTGTCATCGGCGCCTATGCCACAACCAACGGCAAGTTCCGATCGCTTCTGGTCGGCGTCAACCGGGATGATAGCTTCGTCTATGTCGGCCGTGTCGGCACCGGTTATGGCGCCGCTAAGGTCAAGGACTTGATGCCGAGACTGAAGGCAGTGGAGACGTCGAGATCGCCCTTCACCGGGATTGGCGCCCCAAAAAAAGAGCTCGGTGTCGTCTGGCTCAAACCGGAACTCGTAGCGGAGATTGAGTTCGCCGGCTGGACGTCCGACGGCCTTGTCCGTCAGGCGGCGTTTAAGGGGCTGCGGGAGGACAAGCCGGCCGAAGAGGTCCAGGCCGAGACGCCGGCCTCGCCCACCAAGACGGAAGTACCTCAGCCTGCAACGTCGACATCGTCGAAACCGTCTCGCCGCGCCGGCAAGATCGATGTCATGGGGGTGTTGATCTCAAACCCCGACAAGCCTTTGTGGCCCGACGCCAACGATGGGAGACCGGTCACCAAGGAAGACCTTGCCCGCTACTACGAGGCCGTCGGCGCCTGGCTGATCGAGCACATCCGCGGGCGGCCGTGTTCGATCATTCGGACCCCGGACGGACTCGGCGGCGAGCAGTTCTTCCAACGCCATGCCATGCCGGGAACGTCGAACCTGCTGGAGCTGGTGACTGTATTCGGGGACCGGAAGCCCTATCTGCAGATCGATCGCATCGAAGGGCTAGCCGCGGTGGCCCAGATCGGTGCGGTGGAACTGCATCCATGGAACTGCGAGCTCCACCAGCCGGAGCTGCCGGGCCGCCTGGTCTTCGACTTGGACCCAGGTCCTGACGTTCCTTTCTCCACCGTGGTGCAAGCTGCCAAGGAGATGCGCGATCGCCTCGACGATCTCGGGCTAGTCAGCTTCTGCAAGACGACCGGCGGAAAGGGCCTGCATGTCGTGACGCCGCTCGCCACCAAACGCAGCAAGCTTACCTGGCCCGAGGCCAAGGGTTTCGCGCACGATGTCTGTGTGGCGATGGCGCGCGACCACCCCGAACTCTACCTGACCAAGATGGCGAAGAACCAACGCCACGGGCGCATCTTCCTCGACTATCTGCGCAATGACCGCATGGCCACGGCGGTCGCGCCGCTGTCGCCGCGTGCGCGGCCCGGAGCAACTGTTTCCATGCCGCTGACCTGGACCCAGGTCAAAGCCCTTCTCGATCCGAAGCGGTACACTCTGCGCACCGTGCCCGGCTTGCTTGCAAAGAGCACGGCCTGGAAGGATTATGCCGAAGGCCATCGTCCTCTGGAGCCGGCCATCAAACGGCTGGGAAAGGTGATGAAACAAGCCGCCTGATCAGGTCGCGGTCGCTCATGTCGAACACCGCCGAGTTGTCCTGGACGTCGCGCAGTCCCTTATACGCCGCGTGACGCAGCTTGCCGTCGTTGCTCCACCCTCGGAATTCGATTTCGGCTATCAGCGTCGGCTGAGCGAAAACGAGGTTCTTGCCCTTCAGGGGGACGGCCGGCTTGTTCGTGCTCTTGGTCGAGAGTGCTTCGCAGCGAGGCGGCCTCCTTGCTGTCGAAGCCAGTCCCAGCGGCGCCCGCATAGGCCCAATCGTTTCCGCATTTCCCGGCAAGCAACAAGCTGCCGATACCTCCCCGCGCCGCGGCCGATAGCTCGTATCCGACGATCATAAAGCTCTCGCTCTGAATGCATTTGACCTTTAGCCAGTCGCCGTTGCGGCCGGACCGATAGGGCTGCTGGCGACGCTTGGCGATGATGCCTTCGAGCCCGACCTGACAGGCCTGCTCGAGCAACTGCGAGCCTTCGGCTTCGAGTTCCTCGGAAAGCCGGATGACTCCGTCGCTGCCCGCAACGATCAGGTCTTCGAGCAGATGACGGCGCACCGTCAGCTCGGACCGGTGAGATCATGTCCGTCGAGATAAAGCAGGTCGAATACCATGAGGATCGATTCGGTCGAGGTTCGTTTCCACGTCCGCCGAGCGATCTTTGCAACGCCCCGAAATCCGACCTTCCACGTTCATCGAGCACTACCGCTTCGCCGTCCAGGATCGCCTTATCGACCCCAAGTCGCATTGCCGCCGACGCGATCGAAGGAAACCTGTGTGTCCAGTCATGGCCGCCGCGCGTGATGATGTGCACGTCCTGTCGATCGACATGCACGGCAAGGCGGTAGCCATCCCATTTGACTTCGAACAGCCAGTCCAGTCCGGCTGGGACTTTCGGCTGCAGAAGTGCAAGGCAGGGATCGATCCGATCCGGCATCGGGTCGAACGGCAAGTCGGGCTGGCTGGGGTCGTGTCGCCTGAGGCGGCGAGATCGGACCGTTGGTTCAGGGGGTGCGAGCAGCGGTGCCGCCTTCTTCGACGATCGGCGCATTCTAGCGCTTGCCCGGGCGGTTCTCGACCTCGACGGACTTGCGCAAGGCATCCATGATGTTGATGACGTTGTTGGGGGTCGCCTTGGGCTCTGCGCCCTTCGCCTTTGCCGGGCGTTTCGTCTTCTTGCGCTTGGCCTCGATGATCTCCAGCAGCTTGTCCTGGACCGGATCCGACACGAGCTTGCTGTCCCAATGGCGCGTCTGCTTCTTGATGAACTGCTGGATCAGCGGCATCATCTCGGAGTTTGACTTCGTGCCGTCGATCGCCTCGAAGTATGTCTCTTCGTCCCGAACCTCGTCGCCATAGCGCAGCGTCCACAAGACGATGCCTTTGCCGCGCGGCTCGAGCATAACAGCCCGCTCTCGGCGCGAGATCACCAGTCGGGAAACGCCGACCATGTCTTCGGCAGCCATCGCGTCACGGATGACGGAAAACGCCTCCTCCCCGACCGGATCGTTGGGCGAAAGGTAATACGGTGTGTCGAGCCAGATCCATTCGATGGAATCGCGCGGCGAGAAGACGTCGATGTCGATCGTCCTGGTGCTGTCGAGCGCGACGTTTTCGAGCTCCTCGTCCTCGAGGATGATGTAGTCGTTCTCGCCGCGCTGATAGCCTTTCACCTCGTCATCGTCCTTCACCTCCTTGCCGGTGACGGCATCGATGTAGTGACTGACCACG
This sequence comes from Mesorhizobium sp. M7A.F.Ca.ET.027.03.2.1, assembly GCF_003999175.1. Lineage (NCBI taxonomy): Bacteria > Pseudomonadati > Pseudomonadota > Alphaproteobacteria > Hyphomicrobiales > Phyllobacteriaceae > Mesorhizobium > Mesorhizobium sp. M7A.F.Ca.ET.027.03.2.1. Next base: position 13,379 of record NZ_RZOM01000018.1, read on the forward strand.
CGATTCCGGGTCTCGCGATTGAGCGTATGGAAGCGCACCTTTTCGCTTTCCGACGTCGCCGGCATCATCTGCACAGGGCAAGTCACCAACGAGAGCTTCAGATAGCCTTTCCAGTATGGACGGACTGCCATAACAACCTCCGATCAGGCAGCGCGTTTGGTTCTGGCGGCGCGCTTTGGCTGCTGCTTCCGGTCATTGGTCGCCTTCGCGGCAGCCCGTTTCGGCTTCTCGCTCGCGGCCAGTCCGGCGCTTTGTCGCAAGGCTTCCAGCAGGTCGCCCTTCTTCGCAGGCGGCGGCGCCTTCTTCTTGGAGATGGCCTTGCCCTCGATCTTTGCCTTTACCAGTTCGGCGACCGCCGCGTCATAGCGATCGTCGAAGCTCTTTGCGTTGAAGGGGCCCTTCTTGGTGTTGATGATGTGCTTGGCAAGATCAAGCATCTCGCCCTCGATCTTCATTGCGGGGATGTCGTCGAAGGCCTCCTTCGCGGAGCGAACCTCATAGTCGAAGTTCAGCGTCGTGCCGATCATGCCTTTCCCATGCGGACGGATCAGTACCGTGCGCAGGCGCCGGAATAACACAGCACGCGCCAGTGCAGCGACCTTCGCCTGACGCATGCCGTCACGCAACAGCCTGAAGGCATCGGCGCCCAATTTGTCTGGCGCAAGGTAGTAGGGTTTGTCGAAGTAGACGTCGTCGATCTCGTCGCATGGCACGAAGGCTTCGATCTTGAGGGTCTTATCGCTTTCCGGAACTGCCGCGGCAACTTCGTCCGGCTCGAGCACGACGTAGTCGCCGTTCTCGATCTCGTACCCCTTGACCTGGTCTTCCCGCTCTACCGGATCGCCGGTCTCGCTGTCGACGAATTCGCGCCGGACCCGGTTGCCGGTCGCGCGATTGAGGGTGTTGAAGGCGATGCGTTCGGAGGACGAAGCCGCCGTATAAAGCGCCACTGCGCAGGCGACTTCCCCGAACTTGATATATCCTTTCCAATTGGCACGCGCGGCAACCATGAAACTCGCACTCCGACACAACCTATACGAGTCAATAAAGAGTCATTTCGCCAGGAAGGTTCCGAGTCGAAACGAATCTAATTTCAATGGGTTGGCGGGCGAGTCGCCGACAGCCCTTGACACTGTCGTAGTCGAGAACGAAAGGAAGTCGCTCCCTCCGAGCCCGGTGGCGATTTCCAATCGAGCGGGCACCTGAAAGAGCTTAAGGGAAATTGACCGCTGTCTTTGGGGGCAACGCTCAATCCTCATTTGGTTTTTCACCCGCTTCGGGACGCTGTCTTTGGCGCTCTTCTGCCCAAAACTGGGAGTGAAGCGACATGGTTTTATCTACCCTTGGGTTCCTAGCGCTTACGCCGGTCAATCCTAGAGGGCTTCGGCTAATCAAAGTGCATGAGTAGCTACTTGAAATGCAATCGAAATTGGCGCACCCGTTGAATTCGAACCAAACGGCCTCTTCCTTTGGAGGGCAGCTTTCGCCCTCGATGTCGGGTGCCAACAACACCCGTTCCCACCCGCAGGTTCGCCCAACTATCCCCGCCTCGATTTCACGCGACCTATAGATTTGGCCGGATAGGCGCGACCGACATCAGGGTCAAACGTCGATGACTTGAACTCTCTGTCGGTCCATTCTTGCATATCTGCGACGGCGCATATCACGCCCCCACCCAACGTTCGATAGACAGGCCCCGGCGCCGACCAATTTTAGCGGTAAGTGGATGAGAACTGGTCTCATGCAACCACCACTTCCCTGCACCAGTTCAAACGCCACCATTTAGAGCTTTAGTCGGTCAAGGTAGCTTGCTCCATCATCTGGCACCGTGATCCAGCGCGACTGAGCGCGATCACCGGTCACCCCCATCTGGCCGCGACTGATGCAACCACCAATCCCCTGCCCACACCAAGCCCGCCTTTGGCTTGCTATGTCCGCCCGCGGTACCTTGATCCATCGTGTCCCACCGTGATCCAGCGTGGCTGAGCGTGATGCACAACCATCCATTTCATCCTCCAAATGTCACGAACAGTCACGCTCAATCACATTGAATCATTGATCTTTTTTGGCCTTGCGCACAGGGGGCGGAATTTGGCATATTGGAGGCGATTTTCGGCGAGTGATCGCCTTACCGTCACCAATTAACGAGCCCATACCGCCCCCAAATCTGCACGAGTCCCAGCCATGCCCAGCCTCACTGACGGAGCCATTCGACGAGCAATCAAACAGGTCGAGAAGTCAGGCAAGCAGGCGGACCTCGCCGATGGCGAAGGTCGCGGCACGGGGCGGTTGGTGCTGGTTCTGAAGGCGATGCCCACGCGGGTGACAGCCGAATGGATGGCGCAGCAATGGCGCGATGGCAAACGGACGAAAAAGAAAATCGGTTCCTATCCCTCGATCGCTCTGGCCGAAGCACGGGAACTCTTTCAGCGCGACTTCGCCAATCTCATCCAGAAAGGTCGCAGCATCAAGATCGCCAAGGATACCCGGCCGGGAACCGTCGGAGATCTGTTTGAGGGCTATGTCGAGAACCTGAAGGAAAACGACAAGTCCTCCTGGAAGGAAGCGGAGAAGGGGCTGAACAAGGTTGCCGACACACTCGGGCGCAATCGGCTAGCGCGCGAGATCGAACCCGATGAAGTCGCCAACGTCATCCGCCCCATCTACGAGCGCGGCGCCCGGGTCATGGCGGATCACGTCCGAAGCTACATCCGTTCCGCCTACAGCTGGGGCATGAAGTCCGAGCATGACTATCGAAACAGCTCCCCTCGCCGCTTCCGGCTTGCTTACAATCCGGCGGCGGGCATCCCGACCGAGCCCAAGAATGTCGGCACCCGCTGGCTCGATGAGGACGAATATGTGCGGCTGTATCGCTGGCTCGAATGCCCCGATACTCCCGTGCATCCGCCCTACCCGCGCGCCATCCGCATCCTGATGCTGACGGGACAACGCGTCGAGGAGATTGCCCGACTGCACGTCGATCAGTGGGATACAAAAGAAGAAATTATCGACTGGTCAAAGACGAAGAACAGCCGGCCCCACGCGATACCTGTTCCCGCGCTGGCCGCCGAGTTGATCAATTCCCTCAAGCCGAACAAATATGGATGGTTCTTTCCATCAGCGAACGACCCGTCCGTACCGGTTAGCCACAACACCCTTTACAGCTTCATCTGGAGGCAGCGGGAGCGTGGCGTCATCCCGGTTGTCACCAATCGGGATCTGCGGCGTACCTGGAAGACGCTCGCTGGCAAAGCCGGGGTGACGAAAGAAATCCGCGATCGCATCCAGAACCATGCCCTGCATGATGTCAGCTCAAAGAATTACGACAGATGGAACTACATGCCGGAAAAGCGTGCCGGCATGAAGAAATGGGACAAGTTCGTTACCGCGTTACTATGCAAGGGACGGAGCCGCAAAGCCGCATGATCCCATTTGTGCAATAGCCCGTTGCATCAAATGTCGGCTTCGCGCCGCTAGCTAGCAGGACGTTCCCACGCTCGCGTCCGAGCGCCAAAAGCGGACATCGCTTACGCTCAGGGAACTGGCGAGGTTGCCCTAAGCAAAAGAAACGCCATTTTGCTCTCTGAATCCTGAGACGTAGAACTTTACTCGCCTCTGGACGTTAGGTTCGACGAACGGACTTTCAAAGATCGTCATGGCACGCTCCACAGTGATCGCAATCGGCGCCTCGGCGGGCGGGGTCGATGCATTGCACGATCTCGTTGCCAAGCTGCCGGAGGCGTTTCCAGCCTCGGTTTTGATCGTGTTGCATATCGGCGCTCATCGAAGCGAACTACCCGCGATATTGAAT
>NZ_RZOM01001900.1:0-454 GCF_003999175.1 Mesorhizobium sp. M7A.F.Ca.ET.027.03.2.1
TCCCAGTTCCGCGTTGGGTTGTCTGCTAGCTCGGACAGAGCGTCGGTGCGGGCAGTCGATTTGGCTGGATGCTGAAGCACTGGCCTCAGGTAATCGAGCCACCATGTGTGCTCTGCCGTCCTGCCGGTGATTGATTTCGAGTGGTCTCCAACGAGGGTTTGAGAGACCTTTAAGCGGTGCTGGTATTCGAGCGGCAGGGACGCGGAATTCACCTATATTGCTCCCCGGCGTTCCCGCCGCGCCGACCATTGACCTTCCGCACTTCGAGCGGATTTTTTCGCCAGTGACGCCGACGAAGAGCGCGGTGAGCGACTTGTCGCCCAATGCCGACCAGCGCAGCAAACTCAACTGTGGGCAGCCACTCACTCATAGCTAGCAACCTGGCGTCGACGCGGGGCAATTCCTGAGAATTTTGCGGGGATATGCTACCTCGCGAACGTGTAGACTATTTAGA
>NZ_RZOM01001901.1:0-452 GCF_003999175.1 Mesorhizobium sp. M7A.F.Ca.ET.027.03.2.1
ACCTGGCAAGTCGGCGCGGTTGCCGCGGGCCTCGCCGTCGCCATCCTGGTAGGCCTGCTGAACGGCTTCATCATCGCCTATTTCGGCGTATCCCCCATTCTGGCCACACTGGGGACCATGATCGCCTGCAAGGGTCTTGCCATTGGACTGACGCGTGGAAATGTCTTGTCAGGGTTTCCAGATCCAATCGTTGCGATTGGAAATGGAACCTTTCTGGGCGTACCGCTTGCGTTCCTGCTGTTTATTGTCCTTTGCGTGTTCGTGTCGGTGGTTCTTCGGCGATCATCCTTCGGTCAGAAAGTCTACCTTGTCGGCGCCAACGAGAAAGCTGCCCTGTTCTCGGGGATACATGTCAAACGAGTTTTGCTTATGACCTATGCCTTATCGGGCGCGCTTGCAGGATGCGGCGGGCTTGTAATGATGGCCCGATTCAATTCTGCCAACGCGTCGTA
>NZ_RZOM01001902.1:0-451 GCF_003999175.1 Mesorhizobium sp. M7A.F.Ca.ET.027.03.2.1
GGGGAGTAGGGTGGGTTCGAAGGCATTCCAAACATACTCCCTTATTCCCCTACTCCCTTACTCCCATAAATTCTAATTCCCCAGCGCCAGCTGATCCGTGATCTCAAACCGCTCGGCGTCGCCGATGCGGATCATGTTGAGGCTGCCCTCGCGGGTGAAGCGGAAATTGCTGGGCGCGTCGGAGCTGGCCGGCCGGCCGCCGCGGAAGGAAATGACGCGCGTGCCGCCATCGGGCCAGGTGACCGTGACGTCTGCCTTGTCGGCGGCGCGTACGACGTTGACCTTGCAGCGCTCCATTGGCTGGCCGACATAGCGGGCGCAGGGAATCTCGGGATCCGGCGAGACGTCGGGCGCCGCCAGCGCCAGTACGTACGCATCCTGCATGGCGGCGCGGCCGATTTCGGCGGCGGATTTTGGCGTGCTTTCGGCTGCCGGACCGGCGCCGCCATGC
>NZ_RZOM01001903.1:0-451 GCF_003999175.1 Mesorhizobium sp. M7A.F.Ca.ET.027.03.2.1
GAAGGAATCCGACATCATGGGCATCATCGGCTGATATCAGGCCTTTCCCCGTCAACTGAATTCCCGGGCTCGATCAAAGCCCCTGCCAGGAGCTAAAAATGGCTGCCAAAGACGTAAAATTCTCCCGTGATGCCCGCGAGCGCATGCTGCGCGGCGTCAACATCCTCGCCGACGCGGTGAAAGTCACGCTCGGCCCCAAGGGCCGCAACGTCGTCATCGACAAGTCGTTCGGCGCCCCGCGCATCACCAAGGACGGCGTTACCGTCGCCAAGGAAATCGAGCTTGAAGACAAGTTCGAGAACATGGGCGCGCAGATGGTCCGCGAAGTTGCTTCGAAGACCAACGACATCGCCGGCGACGGCACCACGACCGCAACCGTTCTGGCACAGTCGATCGTCCAGGAAGGCCACAAGGCCGTTGCCGCCGGCATGAACCCGATGGACCTGAAGCG
>NZ_RZOM01001904.1:0-451 GCF_003999175.1 Mesorhizobium sp. M7A.F.Ca.ET.027.03.2.1
AACTGATGCAGAAATGGCCGCAGCGCGTGGTGCCCCCCGGTGAAGTCGTCGGCACGCTGAGCGCCAAGGCGGCCGATGCGCTGGGGCTTCCCGCCACGGTCAAGCTCGTGCAGGGCGGCGCGGATGCGCTGATCGGCATGATCGGTCTCGGCGTGGCGCAGCCGGGCCAGTTGGCGCTGATCACTGGCTCCTCGCACCTGCAGTTCGGTGTCTCGGAGACGCCGCTCAACGCGCCGGGGATCTGGGGCAGCTATCCCGATTGCGTCTATCCCAAACGCTACATCGTTGAAGGGGGGCAGACCTCCACAGGCTCGATCATCGCCTGGCTTGGGCGCTTGATGAACGGCACGATGGATCTCGACGAATTGAACCGCAAGGCCGTCGCACTCGAGCCGGGCTGCGACGGGCTGATCGTGCAGGATCATTTCCAGGGCAATCGCACCCCCTATAC
>NZ_RZOM01001905.1:0-450 GCF_003999175.1 Mesorhizobium sp. M7A.F.Ca.ET.027.03.2.1
GCGGTTGCGGCCTTCGGCGAGCCCGATCTCCAGCCAGGCGGTGCGGCCGCCGCTGCGCAAAAGTTCGATCGAATTCGTGGTCAGGATCTCGCCGTCGACGCTCACGCCCGCGCGCAACGTCTTCAACATCGCCGCGTCCGGCACCGTGCCGATCTGCACGCGGTAGGTTTTCGGCAAATGCGAAGCCGGGTCCATCAGCCGGTTGGCAAACCGGGTGTCGTTGGTCATCAGCAGCAGGCCTTCGCTGGCCTTGTCGAGGCGGCCGACCGGCGAGACGAAGGGCAGGTCGAGCCCTTCGAGGCAGGCATAGACGGTGTCGCGCTGCTGCGGGTCGTCGCGGGTGGTGACCAGCCCGCGCGGCTTGTTGAGCATGAGATAGACCTTGCGCTCGGCAACCACCGGCCTGTCGTCGACGACGATGCGGTCGCGGTCGAGGTCGACCCGCAGGGC
>NZ_RZOM01001906.1:0-450 GCF_003999175.1 Mesorhizobium sp. M7A.F.Ca.ET.027.03.2.1
CGTGTAGACTCCCGACCTTGAGGTTCTCTACGGAAACGACGGTTTCACCCGCGACCGCAGATGAGGCTCGCTTTTCTTGAACGACGCTCCGGCCTATCATCATCTGCACTATGTCTTCGCGCGTCAGGTTGTTATCCACGACACCTTGACGGACAAGCCGGCCGTCTTTTAGGACCACGACGCTGTCGCAGTGATCGAGGACTTCTTGGAGGTGATGCGAGATGAAGATCACGCCGATGTTCTTTGTCCGCAGTTGATCGATGAAGGCAAACAGCCGCTTGCTCTCGCCGAGCGTCAGAGTTGCCGTTGGCTCATCGAGGATGAGAATGCGAGGGTCCGTCGCGAGCGCCTTCAGGATGTCGACGATCTTTTGTTCGCCGGGCCCGAGATCTCCGCATTCGGCATTGATGTCGATGTTGACATCGAAAACCCGCCAAAGCGCTTCCGCAC
>NZ_RZOM01001907.1:0-448 GCF_003999175.1 Mesorhizobium sp. M7A.F.Ca.ET.027.03.2.1
GGATACTGTAGCGCTGCGCGTCCTTGAAGCCGAAGGTTTCCGAAGTTTGCGCCACTGGACTGTGCACCCACAAAGCCGCGATCGACAACCGCGACGTTGAGGCCCCGCCGTCTTAGGAAGAAGGCGGTAAAGGTGCCAAACAATCCTGCGCCGATGACGATGACATCAAATTTTTCCATCATTTGACCCGCTGTCGGCTGCGACCAACGGAATCGGCCGGACCGGGGCTTGGGCGCGCAACCGCCCGACATTACCTGCACCCTTGTTGGTGAGTGACGATAGGAGGCTTTGCAAGGCAAAGCCGCAATATCTCCCCTGGCACCGCCCCATTCCACACCGGGTGATTGCCTTGACGCGGTTGATTTCAGCCGGCCCCGCCGCCTGAGCGACAGCCTGGCGGATCTCTGCAGCGATTACTCTCTCACATCGGCACAGTATCATCGTGTCT
>NZ_RZOM01001908.1:0-448 GCF_003999175.1 Mesorhizobium sp. M7A.F.Ca.ET.027.03.2.1
CCGTCACGCTGGCCTGCAACGAGATTGACTTTCACTTCACCGGCCGCAGTTCGCATGCAGCGTCGAGCCCTCACCTGGGTCGCAGCGCGCTCGATGCGGTGGAACTGATGAATGTCGGTGTGAACTATCTGAGGGAACATATCCCAAGCCACGCCCGTATCCATTATGCGATCGTGGACGCCGGGGGAGAAGCTCCCAATGTCGTGCAGGCAAAAGCGACGGTGCGATACGTCGTGCGCGGACGCGATACGCCTGAGCTGCGATCGCTCGTCGAACGGTTTTCCAAGGTCGCTCAGGGCGCCGCGATGATGACCGAAACCGCCATGAGCCACCGTGTTCGCACAGGGGAAGCCAATTTCCTTGGAAACAGGGTCCTTGAAGATATCGCGTGGGAGGAGTTCCGGCGGGTTGGTCCCCCGGCCTTCGACGAAGCCGACAATGTCTTGGC
>NZ_RZOM01001909.1:0-445 GCF_003999175.1 Mesorhizobium sp. M7A.F.Ca.ET.027.03.2.1
TCGCAGGACGGATCATGCCCGCCGCCGCTGAGCGGCATGCGCTTGATCAGATGAAGGTCACCGATGCGGGCGATGTACATCGGGCAGCCCGGCTCGCTGCACAGGCATAGCGGGCGCTCGCTGCGGGCATAGGCGTTCGCCAGCGCCGACTGCAGGTCGGGCGCTCCCTCCTCATAGACCGCACTGCCAATTTTGAACCGTCGCATCCCCTCCACAGCTCCAGGTCGCCGCTGCATCCCTGTCCGGGCATTCAAGTCTGGCTTTGCGCGGAGCGCAACCCCTTTGGTGCATCGGCGCCAGAGGGAGAGGGGAGCCGTGAAGATTGGAGCCCGGCTGGCGCGCAGAGAGTGCCCGGCGCGGGCGCCACTGCCCTCTCGCGAAGGACATTTCCATGAACATTGTTTCGACCACACCGGCCGTTGCCCGGATTGCTGCTCCCCTCGAC
>NZ_RZOM01000190.1:0-7396 GCF_003999175.1 Mesorhizobium sp. M7A.F.Ca.ET.027.03.2.1
CCTTATCTTCGGATCAAGTTGAATCGAAAAGGTTCGGCAGAAGAAAGGAACCCGGCAATGGAAATCATTTCCACACGACCGTCGGCCAAGATTTTGATGTTCCCGGCGGCAGCGCGCGCCACTGCCTCAAATTTGAGCGGCAAGGCTAAGTTTGCGGCAGAGCTTGCCTCGCTGCGTGGTGCCCGCGCAGACTTCGGCGACGGCTGGTACCATGAGGCAGCCATCGAGGATGAGACCCGGGGCCGCAAGAGCTGACACAAAGGGCAGCAGCCCTCGCCAACGAATTGACCTGAAAAGAGAAAGCCCGGCGCGATTGCTCGCGCCGGGCTTTCTTTTGAACACCGGGCCTGCCTACTCCTTGGCGTGCAGGTCGGTGCCGAGCGTATCCTTGACGAAGATCATGCCGATGACCAGCGTTATCGCCGCGATCACCACCGGATACCAAAGGCCATAGTAGATGTCGCCCTTGTAGGCGCTGAGCGCGAACACGGTTGCCGGCAGCAGGCCGCCGAACCAGCCATTGCCGATGTGATAGGGCAACGACATGCCGGTGTAGCGAATGCGGGTCGGGAACATCTCGACCAGGATCGCCGCGATCGGCCCATAGACCATGGTCACGAACAGCACCAGGATGAACAGGATGCCGATCGTCATTGGCCAGTTCACTGCTGCAGGATCGGCGAACATCGCGAACGCGCCACCACCCGGAATGTTGTAGACGGTGACTTCGGGTGCGCCCGCCGCCTCGTCGGTGGTCAGCAGCTTGTCCTTGACTGCCTGGTCGATCGGCACCGTCGCCTTCTCACCGGCACGGATGGCAGCGGCGTCCAGCTTCAGTTCCGGGTTGGCGGCAACAAACGCATCGAGCTTCTGGTCCGCAACCTTGGCTGCCGCGCGCTTCAGTGGATAGCCGCCGTCCTGCAGCGACATGTTGACGGCCTTGATGAAGGCGGCTTCCTTGGTCTTGGCCTGATCGCCGGCGGCGATGGCGTCATAGGACTCGACCGTCTCGTTGCCGATCTTGACAGATGCGGGTGTGCCGGCGGCGGCCGTCGACACGACGTCATAGGGAACCGAGTTCTTGGTCAGGAACGAGGTCGCGATATCGCAGGATGTCGTGAACTTCGCGGTACCCACCGGATTGAACTGGAACTTGCAATCTCCAGGTGCCGCCGTCACCGTCGCCCGCGTGTTCTGCTGGGCTGTGGCAAGCGCCGGATTGGCAGCCCAGGTCAGTGCCTTGAACAGCGGGAAGGTGCATACAATCGCTAAGGCAAGGCCCGCCATGATGATCGGCTTGCGGCCGATCTTGTCGGAGAGCCAGCCGAAGACGACGAAGAAGATCGAGCCGACCGCCAGGGCGATCGCGATCATGATGTTGACCGACTGCGCGTCGACCTTGAGCACGTTGGTCAGGAAGAACAGCGCGTAAAACTGGCCATTGTACCAGACCACGGCCTGACCGGCGGTGAGGCCGAGCAGCGCCAGCAGTGCGATCTTGGCGTTCTTCCATTGGCCGAAGGCTTCCGTCAGCGGCGCCTTGGAGCCCTTGCCCTCATCCTTCATGCGCTGGAAGGTCGGAGATTCGGAAAGCGAAAGCCGAATCCAGATCGAGATGCCGAGCAGCAGGAAAGACACGATGAACGGAATACGCCAACCCCAGGCAGCATAGTTTTCCTTACTCAATGAAGCCTGTACGATCAGGATCACAACCAGCGACAGGAACAGGCCGAGCGTCGCCGTGGTCTGGATCCACGAGGTGTAGTAGCCGCGCCGGTTGTCCGGCGCATGTTCGGCGACGTAAGTGGCCGCGCCGCCATATTCGCCACCCAGTGCCAGGCCCTGCAGCATGCGCAGGATGATCAGGATCACCGGAGCTGCGATGCCCAAGGTCGCATAGCCAGGCAGCAAGCCGACCAGGAAGGTCGACAGGCCCATGATCGTCATGGTGACGAGGAAGGTATATTTACGGCCGACAAGATCGCCGATGCGGCCGAACAGCAATGCGCCGAACGGGCGCACCAGGAAGCCTGCGGCGAAAGCCAGCAGCGCGAAGATATTGCGGGTCGCTTCCGGGATGGCTGGACTGAAAAAGGTCGAACCAATGAACACTGCCAGCGAGCCGTAGAGATAGAAATCATACCATTCGAAAACGGTGCCGAGCGAGGAAGCGAAGATGACTTTCTTCTCCTCCCGCGTCATGCCGCGGCTTGCTCCGCCGGCAGTCGATGTTATTGCCATTTCGTTATCCTCCCGTGAGACCCGTTCTCGATGCTGCGCGACACCGTCCGCGCTCTCCTCCGAGCACGGACTCAACGACAGCCATTCGGGAAAAATGACAGAAAGCGCCCGCCAAAGGCAGCGCGTCTTTGGGATTATGACTTTGGTATTAGGTGCGCTGCGGGATGAAACCGGGCGAGGTAGGGAAACCCTTAGCCCTTGAGCGCTTGCAGCAGGCCGACAGCAGCCATCATGTCGCGCTTGCGAGCCGCGCGGCGGGCAACGGCCTCCGCATCCTGCCCCCAATGCTCGATCTGCCAGTCCTCGTCGACATGGGCCGCGGCCCAGGCAGAATCGGCATCGAGTTCACCGAAATCGACAGCCAGCGCCAGCAGCGCCGAACCTGTGAGCGACGTCATCACATGGGTGGCGGCGAGCCGCAGCGGCTCCGTTCGCTGGGCAAGATGGCTGCCCAGCACCGCGATGGTCTCACGCGGCTGCTCGACATGGATGATGCCCTCGGCCAGATTGAAGCGGGCTCCGAGTGCCCTCGCCCAGTCGATCACCGGATCCCAATGCTGGTTTTGCCGCTCCACCAGCCCCTGCGGTGCGTCGGCGCGATAGCAGAGCAGATCGGAAGAGGCAAAGCGCAGAATGTCCTCCAGCACCGCCTGCGGGTCGCTGGCGACGCCGTCGATGGCGGTGTTGACGAGGCGCATCACCGGCATGGTCACCGGATTGATGGTCTCGCTTTGGGCGGCGAACTCGTCGGCGACGAGCGCGGCTGCCGCTTCCGTAGGCACCGCCAGCAGCGCCTTGCCGGGCGTGCGCACCGGTTTGCCGTCGAGATGCACGGCAAAGCCGCCTTCGACCGGCGCGACCGAGACGGTCTTGTAGAAGCGCTTCGGCAGAGGCGTCTTCATCTGGATCTGGGCGCGGCGCACCGGATCCGGATCGGAAAGATATTTGCCGGCTTCAAGGTCGTTGAGGATGTCACGCATAGAAGGTCTCTCTTACACCGGCGTCAGCTTGCGCACCGGCCGGTTGACGATGATCAGGCCGGCGGCAATCAGGCCAAGTGCCAGGAAAATGCGCATGGTCAGCTGCTCATTCAAGAACATGGCGCCGCACAGCACGCCGAAAACCGGCGACAGGAAAGTGAAACTGGACAGGCCTGACGCAGGATAGCGCCGCAACAGCCAGAACCACAGCACATAGGTGAAGGCGACGATGTAGACTGCCTGGAAGAGCAGCGCCAAGGTCGGCAGCACGGTCGGGTCGCGAACGGGCGGGCCGGCGAGAGGCAGCACCAATACGCCGACGATCGCTGCCCCGGCGAGCTGGTAAAGCAGAAGCTTCTCGGCGCTCGCCTCGACCAGCTTCGAGCGCTTGATGACGATATTGGTCAAAGCCCAGAAGAATCCGGAGCCGAGGCTCAGCAGATCGCCGAACAGCATGTCTCCGCCGCCGCCAAGCTTGTCGGAAAACACCGCGGCAAGGCCGGCAAAGGCCAGCAGCAAGCCAAGGAATTTCCTCAATGTGATCTGCTCACCGAGCAGGAAATGGCCGCCGAGCAGCATCCAGAATGGCATCGTGTTGACCAGCAGCGTGTTGCGGGCAACGGTCGTATGCTCCAGGCCGACATAAAGGCAAAGGAACTCTATGCCGAAAAGCGCGCCAACCACGATGCCGGCGAGCAAGGTCCCGTCGCGCGTGAAAAGCGCGATGCCGCGCCACCGGCACCAGGCAAAGACACACAGGCCGCCGATGATCGAGCGCGCGATCGACAGGAAGACCGGGTCATAGCCGGCGTAGGAGATCTTGGCGGCGACGTAATTCAACCCCCAGGAAAAGGTCAGCCCGACCATGATGGCGGCGGCGGCCATGTCGACCGTGTCGCGCCGGTCGAGCGCGTCACTGGCGCCGCTCACGATCAGTCCTCCGCGCTGGCGTCGTCGAAGCCGATCAGGTTCCAGCTCTGGCGCATGTGCGGCGGCATTGGCGCGGTGACATCGATGACGCCCTTGTCGGGATGCGGAATGATGATGCGGCGGGCGTGCAGATGCAGGCGGTTTTGAATGCCCCCTGGAAAGTCCCAGTTGGTGTCGGCCTCGAAATATTTCGGATCGCCCAGGATCGGGCAGCCGATGTAGGCGGCGTGGACACGAAGCTGATGGGTGCGGCCGGTATAAGGCTCCATTTCAAGCCAGGTCATCGTCTGCGCAGCCTGCTCGATGATGCGGTAGTAGGAGACGGCGTGATCGGCGCCCTTTTCGCCATGCGCGGCGACACGCACGCGGTCACCGTCCGGCGTCGGCTCCTTGATCAGCCAGGTCGAGATCTTGTCCTCGCGCTTGGGCGGCACGCCCTTGACCAGCGCCCAATAGGTCTTCTTGGTCTCGCGGGCGCGAAACGCTTCCGAGAGCTTCATGGCGGCCAGCCGGGTGCGGGCGACGACCAGAACACCTGAAGTGTCGCGGTCGAGCCTGTGAACCAGTCTGGGCTTCTCGCCCTTCTGGCTGCGCCAGGCCTCCAGCATGTCGTCGACATTGCGGGTGACGCCCGAGCCGCCCTGCACCGCAAGGCCCGCCGGCTTGTTGAAGACGAAAACCTTGGGATCTTCATGGATCAGCATTTTCGACAGGACATCGGCATCGCCCTGGTTGCGGATCGAGTGGCCGGTCAGCGCACTCTCGCCCTTCTTGTCGACCTCGAGCGGCGGGACGCGAACCATCTGGCCGGGCTCGACACGGGTGTCGGCCTTGACCCGACCGCCATCGACACGGATCTGGCCGGAGCGCAGAAGCTTCTGCAAATGGCCGAAACCAAGGCCCGGGAAATGGGTCTTGAACCAGCGGTCGAGCCGCATGCCCGCCTCGCCGGCCTCCACCGTGATCTGTTCAACGCCTGCCATGTTTTTTGTCGCTTATCCGTTTCCCGAGCGAAGCTCGGCCTGTTCTTGGCGCGGCAATAGCACTAAGGCAGGCTTCTTGCGAGCCAAAGTCCCAGAAACAGGGCGATAATGGCGCCAATGACGCTGGCAAGGGCATAACCCAGCGCAGGCAGCGTGGCTCCCCGCTCCCACAGCGTCGCGAAATCGAGCGAAAAGGCGGAGAAGGTGGTGAAGCCGCCGAGAATGCCGGTAGCAACGAACAGCCTGACCTCGTTCGATCCGCCACGGCGCACCATGGAGGCGATGAACAGCCCCATGGCGAAGGAGCCAATGATGTTGATGGCCATCGTGCCCCAGGGATAGCTGGGGCCGACAAAACGCAGCGCGCCGATGTTGGTAAGGTGACGAACTCCGGCACCGATGCCGCCACCGACGACGACGAGAAGCAGATTGAACATCTTCGGTACTTCCCCGGGCTATTCAAATTCAGCCGATGCCGCCAGCTGCATTGAGCGATTGCCTGCTCAGGTCGTCTCGGCATTCTTCGGCTTGGTCGAACCGATCATCTTCCAGTTCTTGTAGAACATGGAATTGATGCGCTCGACGCTGACCGAGACGATTGAGAGCATGCCCGCGATCAGTCTGGGAACCGGAGACGGCCGGATGATGTCCATGAACACGCAGTAGCGGCGTCCGTCATACTCGTTGACCGAGCGATGCAGCAGCGTGTCGTCGAAGATGAACAGCGGATTGTCGTACCAATAATTCTTGACGTTGCCGCACTCGACGAAAATCTCCGACTTAACCGGGATCAGATTGTAGAGAATGCGCAGGCTGAGCCGCAGCGGGCCGAAATGCCAGGAGGTCGATTCGCGCTTGCTGAAGACGGAAACGGCTATGGTCTTGATGTATTTGAAATCCTTGTTGAACTCGGCGACGTTGTCGATCCTGTGCTTGCCGTACCACTGGTAGACATACATGCCGCGCCGGCCGGCGCCGAAATTGGCGTCGATATCGGCAATGATCTCATCCTTGCGCGCCTTGAAGATGTCCAGGACCTCGTTGACCTCGCGCTGATAGTCGGCGGGAAACTGCTCCAGCTTCCAGACACCTGGATTTCTGTAGCACAAGAGGTCGACCAGCAGATTGAACGGCGAAAGCAGCCAGGTGAACAGGCCGTTGCCGAGAAAATAGCCTGAGAACAGCGACAGATCCTTGCGGTCGTTGCGCAGCACGTCGATCAGGCCGCAGATGATGAAGATCGTCGTCAGGATGGGAATGAAATAGAAGCCAAGGGCGAGAAGCGGGATGGCAATGGCGAATTTGCGAAGGGACTTGCGAAGGGTTTTTGTCATTTTTCCACGCGCGGAGCGCGATCCTGTTGCGAATGAAGTGCCCAAATCACGGCAACGACCACCGCCCGGTCGTGCGCCTTGATAAGGTTTTTTGGGTTACCACACAACGGCCCTGCTATCGTGGCCGGCTGGCTGCCTGGTGGATCTGGTCAACGGCCTCACGCAAGCCTGCTACTCCCGCTCCTTGCGCAGCTTCGCCCAATAGTCGAGCCGCTTCCTGATGTCGCGCTCGAAGCCGCGCTCGGGCGGATCATAGAAGGTCTGGCGGCCCATCTTCTCGGGAAAATAATCCTGCCCCGAAAAGGCATCCGGCTCGTCATGGTCGTAACGATAGCCGGCGCCGTAATCCTCCTCTTTCATCAGCTTTGTCGGTGCGTTGAGGATGTGCTTGGGCGGCAGCAGCGAGCCGTGTTCCTTCGCGGCCCGCGTGGCAGCCTTGAAAGCATTGTAGACGGCGTTGGATTTGGGCGCGGTGGCGAGATAGACGGTGGCCTCGGCAAACGCCAACTCGCCCTCGGGCGAGCCAAGATAATCATAGGCATCCTTGGCGGCATTGGCGACGACAAGCGCCTGCGGGTCGGCAAGGCCGATGTCTTCCATCGCCATGCGCACCAGCCGGCGGCCTAGATAGAGCGGATCCTCGCCGGCATCGAACATGCGTGCGAGATAGTAGAGAGCCGCGTCAGGGTCTGAACCGCGTACCGATTTGTGCAGCGCCGAGATCAGATTGTAATGGCCGTCCTGGCCCTTGTCGTAGATCGGCGCGCGGCGCTGGACGATGCGCTGCAGTCCCTGGGGATCGAAGACCTCGCCGGGTTTGGCTGCCCGCCAGACTTCTTCCGCGAGCGTCAGCGAGGCCCGGCCGTCGCCATCGCTCATGCGGATGAGCATGGTCCGCGCCTCGTCGTCGAGCGGCAGCGCCCTGCCC
>NZ_RZOM01001910.1:0-440 GCF_003999175.1 Mesorhizobium sp. M7A.F.Ca.ET.027.03.2.1
GTTTCAAGGTGAAGTGAAGAGCTCTCAGTCACCGCTCGGATGACGGATGCGACGATATTTCCGCGGAGCTGAGAATGGCCACCACGCGTCGCCGGGCTTTGAAAGCGTGAGCGACGGGGGAATGTCGGTGGAGAACTGACCTGCCGTATTTGCGTTTAAGTCGCTGGTTATAAAATGTGCAGGACATCAAGTTGATTCGCCCGCATCACTGGCGAGTCCGTGCCAGGCGAATTCCGGGGCTGATATGAAGATCGACTTTTCAACCAATGTTTTTCCGCTGTTTCATCCGCAAAGCGTGGATGATCTCAAAGACCCTTGCCCCGTCTTTGATGGCAGCCTGTGGCACGTCTTCGGCTCGAGCGGCACGGTGACCAGCGAGACGTGGAGGATCCTGCATGCCACGGCGCCGGAACTTTATGGGCCGTGGACCGAGCATCAGT
>NZ_RZOM01001911.1:0-439 GCF_003999175.1 Mesorhizobium sp. M7A.F.Ca.ET.027.03.2.1
GCCTTCTTCTTGGGCTCTTCCGCGTCGTCGGCCTTCTTGGCGTCGGCCTTCTTGGCGGCGGCTTTCTTCGCCGGCTTCGCCTTGACGGAGGTCTCGTCCTCTTCGTCGTCGGCCATCAGCTCTTCCTTGCTGACCTTGACGTCGGTGACCGAAATCTGACCGAGCAGATGGTCGACCACTTTTTCCTCGAACATCGGCGCCCGCAGCGTGTTCAACGCTTCCGGGTTGTTGCGGTAGAACTCGAAGACTTCCTGCTGCTGGTTGCCCGGATAGCGGCGCACCTGCTCGAACAGGCCGCGCTGCAGCTCTTCGTCCGATACGGTCACGCCGGCCTTCTCGCCGATTTCAGCCAACACAAGGCCGAGGCGCACGCGGCGCTCGGCAAGCCGCAGATACTCGGCACGCGCCTCTTCTTCCGTCGTCTCTTCGTCGGCGAAGG
>NZ_RZOM01001912.1:0-439 GCF_003999175.1 Mesorhizobium sp. M7A.F.Ca.ET.027.03.2.1
ATGCATGAGAGCCACGAGACGGCGATCTACGTGCTCTCCGGCGAAGTCCACACCTGGTACGGCGACCGGCTCGAGCATCATATCGTGGTCAAGGCCGGCGACCTTTTCTATATTCCCGCCGGCGTGCCGCATCTGCCGGCCAATCTGAGCAGCGCCCCGTCTTCGGCCGTCATTGCGCGCACCGATCCCAACGAACAGGAAAGCGTCGTCCTGCTGCCGGAACTGGATGCGCTGGTCGCCTGAAGCCGGCATCGACGGGCTAGGATCCCACCGGTCAATTGCCCGAAGTTTGCGCTGCCCCTCATCGCCCTGCCGGGCACTTCTCCCCGTATAGTGACGGGGAGAAGGACGATTTCGCGGAGGATTTCGCCAATCTCCGACGTTACAAAAAAGGGCGGCGAGGTTGCGTTCATCTCCCTTGTCCCCGTCAGTATACGGG
>NZ_RZOM01001913.1:0-439 GCF_003999175.1 Mesorhizobium sp. M7A.F.Ca.ET.027.03.2.1
GAGGAGGGCTGCGCCTGGCGGGCCGGCGCGCTCGAAGCGCTCGGACGCGAGGGCCGCAACTACCGCATCGCTTATATGAGCGCCCACACGGCCGGCCAGCGCGCCGCAATCATGGCCGACCTTGCGGTGGCGCCGCTGCCGAAATCCTTCCTTGGCGACGAGATGGTCTCGCTGGGCGCCAAGGACGGCATGCCCGAGATCGGCACCTACAATCTCGCCATGGTGGTGGCGCCCGACGCCAGCGCGCCGGTGAAGGCTGTCGCCGACCATATCCGCGCGACGTTCGAACTGTTTCGCGAGACCGGCAAGTTCTGACGAACGTGATCGACCGACTTTCGGTGCTCAGCGACCTCGTTGCGTTCGCAAAGCCGATTGAGCGGCTGACCGACATGATTGACGAGCTTGGCTGGTCGGATACGCCGATCGTTGTCCTTAGCGC
>NZ_RZOM01001914.1:0-438 GCF_003999175.1 Mesorhizobium sp. M7A.F.Ca.ET.027.03.2.1
TCTATGAGGAGCGCGAGAAGCGCGGCATCAACGACATCTATCTGCTGCGCGTCGAACAGCTCTATCCGTTCCCGGCCAAGGCGCTGATCACCGAACTGTCGCGGTTCCGCAATGCCGAGATGGTCTGGTGCCAGGAGGAGCCCAAGAACATGGGCGCCTGGTCGTTCATCGACCCGTATCTGGAATGGGTGCTGGCGCATATCGATGCCAAGCATCAGCGGGTGCGCTACACCGGCCGTCCGGCCGCCGCCTCGCCGGCGACCGGACTGATGTCGAAGCATCTCGCGCAGCTCGCCGCCTTGGTCGAAGACGCGCTTGGTGAATAGAGAAAATCTGGGCGAATAACAGAACCCGAAAGAAAACGGACAGGCACAATGGCTACCGAAATCCGCGTTCCCACTCTCGGCGAATCCGTCACCGAAGCGACCATCGGCAAAT
>NZ_RZOM01001915.1:0-437 GCF_003999175.1 Mesorhizobium sp. M7A.F.Ca.ET.027.03.2.1
GAGCTTGCCGAACACCTCCTTCTTGACCGCCATGTCTTCGAACACCGCCTCGACGATCAGGTCGCAATCGGCGAGATCGGCATAGTCGGTGGAACCCTTGAACTGGGCGAGCCGCTCGCGCTTGGCGCCTTCGCTGAGCGAACCGCGCGTGACGGACACCGAGTAGTTCCTGTCGATCGTCGCCAAGCCGCGCTGCAGGGCCTCGTGGCTGGTTTCCAGCAAGGTTACGGGATAGCCGCCATTGGCGAAAGCCATGGCGATGCCGCCGCCCATCGTGCCGGCGCCGATGACGCCGACGCGGGCAATCCGGCGCTTGACGGTGTCCTTGCCCGGAAGCTTTGCCGCCTCACGTTCGGCGAAGAACAAATGACGCTGCGCCCGCGACTGATCGCTGCCGACCAGCTTGACGAACAGCGCACGTTCCGCCGCCAGTGCCG
>NZ_RZOM01001916.1:0-437 GCF_003999175.1 Mesorhizobium sp. M7A.F.Ca.ET.027.03.2.1
GTGGTTGAGAGACAGTTTCTAAAATTGACGGGGACAGCCCCATAGGCGGCCGCGGCGGCGAAGCGGCGTGAAAGGCAAAGGACGGAGACAATGACCATCAATCTGCAGAAGCCGGACATCACCGAGCTTAAGCCGCGCATCACCGTGTTCGGTGTCGGCGGCGGCGGCGGCAATGCCGTCAACAACATGATCACCGCCGGTCTGCGCGGTGTCGAGTTCGTGGTGGCCAACACCGACGCGCAGGCGCTGACCATGTCGAAGGCCGGCCGCCTGATCCAGCTCGGCGCGCATGTCACCGAAGGCCTTGGCGCCGGCTCGCAGCCGGAAGTCGGCCGTGCGGCGGCGGAAGAGTGCATCGATGAAATCCTCGATCACCTGACCAACACCCATATGTGCTTCGTCACCGCCGGCATGGGCGGCGGCACCGGCACCGGTGC
>NZ_RZOM01001917.1:0-434 GCF_003999175.1 Mesorhizobium sp. M7A.F.Ca.ET.027.03.2.1
GGCCAGGGTCGACGTGAACAACAAGTGGGGGGCCGCGATCGGCTACTCCCGGGCCGTGCGAGCCGGAAACATCATTGTCGTATCGGGCACTTCCGCCTCTGGACCCGACGGGGTACTTCACCCCGGCGACGCGGAACAACAAACCATCGTGGTTCTGAAGCGCATCGGTGCGGCGCTGCGCGAACTCGACGCCACCATCGATGATGTTGTCGAGACGCGCATTTTCCTGCGCGACATGAACGATTGGGAAGCCGTCGGCAAAGCCCACGGCTCCGTCTTCGGCGACATTCGACCGGCAACGACGATGGTGCAGGCGGGAGCACTCATTGACGATGGCCTTCTCGTCGAGATCGCCGCCACGGCCATCCTTGCAACCTGAAGGAGTAGCCTGATGTCGAAGGACACCATCATCACTTGCGCCGTGACCGGTAGCC
>NZ_RZOM01001918.1:0-433 GCF_003999175.1 Mesorhizobium sp. M7A.F.Ca.ET.027.03.2.1
GCCGCGCCACCTCCTGACCGTTCAGATGCTCGGCTTCCACCGCTTTGCCCTGACCGGTGACGCGGCGGAACAGGGGACCATGCGCAATACTGGCCAGCTTCAGCCAGGTCTGCAGGGCGACGATCGGCAGGTGGCGTCGGACGAGCCGCGACCAATTCGACCTCCGCCAGCCAGTCTTGCCCCGCAACGTAACCGGCACGCCCCTTGTCTGGGAAGAATTCAATCCAGCGGCGACCGTTGGTTTGATCGCGCGACATCGGAAGCGGCGTGGCATGGCCGCATCATCACAACATAACCGATCGTTGCCGATGCGAACGACCGCCCGAGCTCCGCGCCTGCCGTCACAAAGAGAATTTCGCCGCCGCGCCAATGTGGCGGTCTCTCCAGGCGTCGAAAGGTGCCTGCATGTAGGTCACTCGCCGCCGTACGCGGG
>NZ_RZOM01001919.1:0-433 GCF_003999175.1 Mesorhizobium sp. M7A.F.Ca.ET.027.03.2.1
CACTGGATGTGTGCTCAAGTTCAACGACAAGGGTGAAATCCTGGAAACGTTCTGGGACCTCCACGCGGTCAACCATCCGATGATCACGTCAATGCGCGAGCATCGCGGGTACCTCTATCTCGGCGGCCTGACCAACAATCGCATCGGACAGTTCAAACTCAAGGACGCCAATCCGAACTACGTTCAATATGACTTCAGGTGGGGAAAACGCGATGCTTGAGCTTCTCCGGAGGGTCAGTGACAACATCAGGGGCCGCGGCGAGGCTGCGATCACCATCCCGATCTTCGACGGTGCGCTGAAGCCGAACAGCCTGCTGGAAGACGCTACGATCCTGGATGAATTCGAAGCGCCCGAGGATCTCGCTTCCGACGGGAAGACCATCTATTTGGCCGATGGCCAGCGCATCCTCTCTCACGAAAGCGGCGAATGGAA
>NZ_RZOM01000191.1:0-7379 GCF_003999175.1 Mesorhizobium sp. M7A.F.Ca.ET.027.03.2.1
GCAGGCGCGGGCCGACCAGAGGAAGTCCCTTGAAAGCCGCAGCTGATCCATTCAAGCAATATTTTCCCCGCGTTTTCTGGGCCGTTGAGCTTGCAGGCAGGAATTTCCGGATTTGCCGGCATCTGTGGAAAATTCATTCTCGAACCATGTGCGGCCGGGTCAGTCCAGCATTGTTCTTGACAATGGCGATCTGCTAGAACGCCGGCACGAGAAAGAACGTCCAGAAACAAGGCTCGAACCGGGCGCGAAGAGCTCGATGATTTGAGGCAAGGTCTTCTGTTGGAAGATACGAAAGAACGCCCACGGCCCATGACAACAGCGCTTACGCATCTTCAGCGGCTTGAAGCCGAGTCCATCCATATATTCCGTGAGGTTGCGGCCGCTTTCGCCAAGCCGGTCATGCTCTATTCGGTTGGCAAGGATTCATCCGTGTTGATGCATCTGGCGATGAAGGCGTTTTATCCCGCCAAGCCGCCGTTCCCCTTTCTTCACGTCGACACGACGTGGAAGTTCCGCGAGATGATCGCCTTTCGCGATCAGATGGCGCAGAAACTCGGCTTCGATCTCCTGGTTCATGTCAATGAAGACGGCGTGCGCGACAACATCAATCCGTTCGACCATGGTTCGAACACCCACACCCATGTCATGAAGACCGTGGCGCTGCGCCAGGCGCTCGACAAATACGGTTTCGATGCGGCCTTTGGCGGCGCTCGTCGCGACGAGGAGAAATCGCGCGCCAAGGAGCGCATCTTTTCCTTCCGCAACGCCCAGCATGTGTGGGATCCGAAGAACCAGCGCCCCGAAATGTG
Source organism: Mesorhizobium sp. M7A.F.Ca.ET.027.03.2.1 (assembly GCF_003999175.1). NCBI lineage: Bacteria > Pseudomonadati > Pseudomonadota > Alphaproteobacteria > Hyphomicrobiales > Phyllobacteriaceae > Mesorhizobium > Mesorhizobium sp. M7A.F.Ca.ET.027.03.2.1. The sequence continues at coordinate 810 of NZ_RZOM01000191.1, forward strand.
GAAGATATTCAACACCCGCATCGCATCGGGTGAATCGATCCGCGTCTTTCCGCTGTCGAACTGGACCGAACTCGATATCTGGCAGTACATCCTGCAGGAAAGTATCCCGATCGTGCCGCTCTATTTCGCCAAGGAACGACCGGTGGTGGAACGCGACGGCATGCTGATCCTGCGGGACGACGAGCGCATGAAACTGCGCCCCGGCGAGACGGTGGAGAACAGGCTGGTGCGGTTCCGCACGCTTGGCTGCTATCCGCTGACCGGCGCCATCGAATCGGATGCCGACACGCTGGAAGCCATCGTCGGCGAAATGCTGACGGCACGGACGTCCGAACGGCAGGGTCGCCTGATCGACCGCGATGAAGCCGGCTCGATGGAAAAGAAGAAGCGCGAGGGGTACTTTTGACCATGCGCCACATCATGGCAAAGAGCCTCGCTCCCACCGACGGCGTTCGCGACTATCTGGCTGCGCAGGAGAAGAAGTCGCTGCTGCGCTTCCTGACCTGCGGCTCGGTCGATGACGGCAAGTCGACGCTGATCGGGCGCCTGCTGTCCGACACCAAGCAGATTTTCGAGGACCAGCTCGCCGCGCTCGAACGCGATTCGCGCAAGCATGGCACGACGGGCGACGACATCGATTTCGCGCTGCTGGTCGACGGTCTGGAGGCCGAGCGCGAGCAAGGTATCACCATCGACGTCGCTTACCGCTTCTTCGCCACGCCGAAACGCAAATTCATCGTTGCCGACACACCTGGCCACGAGCAATACACCCGCAACATGGCCACCGGCGCCTCGACCGCCGACCTGGCGATCGTGCTGATCGATGCCCGGCAGGGTGTGCTTCGCCAGACAAGGCGGCATTCGATCATCGCCTCGCTGCTCGGCATCCGCCACGTCGTGCTGGCCGTCAACAAGATCGATCTTGTCGATTTCGATCAGGCGGTTTTCGACCGGATCGTCGAAGACTACGGGCAATTCTCGCGCGATCTCGGCTTCCAGACCATTGTGCCGATCCCGATGTCGGCCCGTTATGGCGACAATGTCAGCCGCCGGTCGGAAAGCATGGAATGGTATTCCGGTCCGACGCTGATCGAGCATCTCGAAACCGTGTCGGTCGACGAAGCGATGGTCGAACTGCCGTTTCGTTTCCCTGTCCAGTATGTCAACCGTCCCAATCTCGACTTTCGCGGCTTTGCCGGCACGGTCGCCTCCGGCTCGGTTGCGCCCGGCGACGAGGTCGTTGTCGCCAAGTCCGGCAAATCCTCGCGCGTCAAGCGGATCGTCTCGTATGGCGGCGATCTCGCCCAGGCGGCCGCCGGCCAGGCCGTCACGCTCGTCCTCGATGACGAAGTCGAAATCTCGCGCGGCAACATGCTGGTTTCGCCTGCCGCACGGCCGCAAGTCGCCGACCAGTTCGCCGCCAACATCGTCTGGTTCGACGAGCATGCGTTGCTGCCAGGCCGCTCTTACATCCTGCGCACCGAGACCGACCAGACCAGCGCCACCGTCACCGACCTGAAATATCGGATCAACGTCAATGACTTTGCCCATGAAGCGGCAAAGTCGCTCGACATGAACGAAGTCGGCATCTGCAACATTTCGACGCGGACGCCGATCGCCTTCGATCCCTTCGCCGAAAACCGCACCACCGGCGCCTTCATCCTGATCGACCGCATCTCCAGCGCCACGGTCGGCGCCGGCATGATCCTGCACTCGTTGCGCCGCGCCGAAAACATCCATTGGCAGTCGCTCGATGTCGGCAAGCGCGTGCGCGCCGACATGAAGAACCAGCGGCCCGCCGTGTTCTGGTTCACCGGGCTGTCGGGTTCCGGCAAGTCGACCATCGCCAACCTGTTCGAAAAGAAGCTGTTCGCCACCGGCCGCCACACTTATATCCTGGACGGCGACAACGTCCGTCACGGTCTCAACCGCGATCTTGGCTTCACCGACGCCGATCGCGTCGAGAACATCCGCCGCGTTGCTGAAGTGGCGCGTTTGATGGCCGATGCCGGATTGATCGTCATTGTTTCGTTCATTTCGCCCTTCAGCGCCGAGCGGCGCATGGCACGTGAATTGATGGCCGACGGCGAATTCGTCGAGGTGTATGTCGATACGCCTTTCGAGGAATGCGCCCGGCGTGATCCGAAGGGCCTCTACGCGCGCGCGCTGAATGGCGAGATCAAGAATTTCACCGGCGTCGATTCCCCTTATGAAGCGCCGGAAACCCCGGAGGTCCATCTTCGGACACTCGGCAAGTCGGCCGAAGAGATGGTCGACGCCCTGGAACACTGGCTGAACGAGCGCGACATTGCCGAAGACCAATACGATAGCGGCGGCGGCATCTGACGACAGGCTGATGCTTGAAATCTTCGAGCGCCTGGCCTTGTCGGCCGGGCGCGAGGTGATGCGTGTGTTCCACGCCGGCTGTGCGGTTGACCGTAAGTCCGACGCCTCGCCGGTGACCGAGGCGGACCGCGAGAGCGAAAAGATCATTCTCGCCGGACTGCGTGCCGCATTTCCCGATATCCCCTGCGTGGCCGAGGAAGAAGCTTCCGCCGGCATCGTGCCGCCCGATCTGGACGGGGCTTTTTTTCTGATCGATCCGCTCGATGGGACCAAGGAGTTCGTTAACCGCCGCACCGATTTCACCGTCAACATCGCGCTGGTTCGCGATGGCGTGCCGGAAGTCGGCGTCGTCTTTGCGCCCTGCACGGGCCGCTTCTTTTCCGGCCTGCCGGGCAGGGCGGAATCACTCGAAATCGATGGCGATTACCAGATCGTCGGCCGCCGGCCGATCGCGGCGAGAGCGGCCGCGACGCCGCTGGCCGTCGTCGCCAGTCGGTCTCACAACACACCGGAAACCGAGGCCTATATTCGCGACCTCGGTGCCGCCGAAATCGTTTCGGTCGGTTCGTCCTTGAAGTTCTGCCTTCTCGCCAGTGCCGAGGCTGATGTCTATCCGCGCTTCGGCCGCACCATGGAATGGGACACAGCGGCGGGCGACGCCATCCTGCGCGCCGCCGGCGGCATGACGCGCACGCTGGACGGCCAACCTCTGGTCTATGGCAAGCGCAGGCAAAGCGACGACGAGGATTTTGCCAATCCGCATTTCATTGCCAGCGGCAGGGCGGCGGGCCCCGGCTGAGAAAGGCTCGGCAGCTTACTCTGCCGCGGCCTGCGCCGAATTCGAGCCGATATAGTTGCGGATCGTCTCGATGATGCGGTCCTGGTCGGCTTCGCTGAGATAAGGGTGCATGGGCAGGCACAGGATCCGCTTCGGCAGGTCTTCCGATACGGCAAGGCCGGTCGGCGTGCGCGGGTAGTCGCGATAAGCGACCTGGGCATGCAGCGGCTTCACGTAGTAAATGACAGACGGAATGCCCTTTTCGCCGAGATGCGCCCTCAGCCCGTCGCGCTTGGGCGTCTCGATGGCGTATTGCGCCCAGGCCGAACGGCTGCCGTCCGGATTGCGGGCGGCGGTGACGATGTCGCCAAGCCCTTCGGCATAGCGCTTTGCCACCACCTGGCGGGCGACCATCTCGTCTTCGAGGATTGCCAGCTTCTCGATCAGGATCGCCGCCTGGATCGTGTCGAGGCGTGAATTGATGCCGACGCGGACATTGTCGTACTGCGTCTCGCCCTTGCCATGGAAGGCGAAGGAGCGAAGCTGCTCGGCCAGCGCATCGTCATTGGTGAACATCGCGCCGCCGTCGCCGTAGCAGCCAAGCGGCTTGGCCGGATAGAAGCTGGTCGATCCGACATGGCCGAAAGCACCGCACATCTTGCCGTCGAGCGAACCGCCCATCGACTGGGCGGCATCCTCGATCACCATCAGCCCTTCTCGGCTGGCGATCGCCATGATCGCCTCGTAGTCGGCGGCAAGGCCAAACAGATCGACGGGAATGATTGCCTTCGGCTTCAGCCTTCCTTCCTTGTTGATCATGGCAATGGCCGCTTCGAGGCTGGCAATGTCGATGTTGTAGGTATGTGGGTCGACATCGACGAACACCGGCTCGGCCTTGGCCAGCGCCACCACTTCGGCGGTGGCGGCGAAAGTGAAGCTCGGCACGAACACGGCGTCGCCCGGGCCGACGCCGGCCGCAAACAGCGGCAACAGCAGTGCATCGGTGCCGTTGGCGCAGGCCACGACATGCTTGGTGCCGATATAGGCGGCGAGCTTGTTCTCGAATTCGGTGACTTGCGGGCCAAGAATATAACGGCCTTCGTCGACGACACGGTCGATCGCGGCCTTCAGCCGGTCGCGGATTCGTTCGCGCTGCGCGCCAAGATCGATGAACTGCATGTCGGCCTCAAAACGGGTTAGCCAGATAATCGGCCGCTGGTACCAGAGTTGCGCTTGCCGAGAAAGCCGGGCAGGCGGAGCCCCAAATTGCCCAAGTGTCGCAGTCCGTTACCAGTATTTCCCGGCGAATGTCAGTCAGATGCCGGAAATCCGGGCTTCGTCGGGCGCCATCCCGCCCTTATAGCCCTGTAAAAGAGCCCCTGCGAAACATAAAGTGATCGATTGGGCTCAACTTATGTTGAGCGTTGCTCAGGCGATTTCATGTCGCCAGGGTGGATTGGCGCCGGCCCGCGACACGGTCACTGCCGCCGCCTTCGCGCCGAGCGCCAGCGCCTTGTGGATGGCGTCTTTCGACAAGGCGGAAATCGCCGCCTTGGTCAGCAGGCCCTGCGCATGCAAGGAGGCGAGGATGCCGGCGTTGAAGGTATCGCCGGCGCCGACCGTGTCGACCACCTCGACCTTTTCCGGCATGACGGTGACGGCATGTTCCCTGGTATAGCCGACGGCGCCTTCGCTGCCATGGGTGACGACGATCAGCTTCGGGCCTCGGTCCAGCCAGTTGCGGATGACATCCTCGTGCGAGCCGGCTTCGCCGAACCAGTTCAGGTCTTCGTCCGACAATTTCACGATGTCGGCCATCGCCATCATCGCGCGAATGCGCCTGAGGTGCTTGGCCTTGTCCGGTATGAAGTTCGGCCGGATGTTGGGATCGAGCATCATCACTCGACTTTCATGCTCGCGCCGCATGAACTCCTCAAAGGCACTGCCGGCGGGCTCCGAAATCAGGCTGATGGCACCAAACAGCATGGCTTCGATCTCGCTGCCAAGCTGCGGCAGGTCGTCGACGGTCAGCATGCGGCCGGCGGTGTTCTCGTCATAGAAAGTGTAGGTCGCCTGGCCGTTGGTGAGCTTGACGAAGGCCAGCGTCGTTGGCCGTGGTGAGGTGTGCGCATAGGTGGAGCTGACCTTGCTTGCCCCCAGCGCATCCCGGAACTGGCCGCCGAACAGATCCGACGACAGGCCCGAAAAGAAGCCTGCCGGCGCGCCGAGCCGGCCAAGCGCGATCGCCGTGTTGAACACCGCGCCGCCGACATAAGGCGCAAAGGCCGGCTCACCCGCTGTCGTCGTGCGCGGCAGCATGTCGATCAGGGCTTCGCCGCAGCAGAGGATCATGGCTTCCTGGTCTCCGGCGGATGGATCACGCCCTTGCGTATGATGATGTTGGCGTAGAGCCGCGGCTCGCTGGTCGCGACGATGGCATGCGCCGATTTGACCCGTGCATAGAAGTCGGCGCCGGCCAGCGCAACCACCTTGCGGTCCGGCGCGCGTTTGGCGCAGATCGCCTCGATCTCATGGTGGACAGGATCGGCAAGCGAGGGATCGCCTTTGACAGAGGCGCGAAACAGCGCCTCTGGAACGGCGTCGTCTACCGGCAGCACGCTCAAGATCGCGTCGAGCACCGGGATGAGATGGTGCCCGTCGGCTCGCACCAGCCGGGTGGCCTGTTGTTCAGCCGGATAGTTTCCGTCGACAAGGGCGATTTCGTCGCCATGGCCCATGGCACGCAACGTGGCCAGAAGCTCCGGACCGAGCAGCGCCGGGATTCCGATCAGCATCAGGCGCTCCTGGAAATCGTCGTCGAGCCGATCAGGAAGCGTTCGGAAAGGGGCAGGCTGGCGCCGCCGAGCGCCCGGGCGTGAATGCCGACGGTTCCCTCGCGAACGGCGGGCAGCTTCAGGCCTTCGCCGTCGATCGTGGCGATTGCCGCGATGATGGCGTCGACCAGCCGGCGGCGCACCGCCTTCGGCATCCAGCCGTCGATCACCGCCGCTTCGAAATCGATGACCGAGGATGCGGCGACGATGGCGTAGGCAAGGGCTTGCGAGGCACTGGCGATCCAGTCGTCGAGTTCGGAGCCGATCTCGCCCCAGTCTTCCGGCGATGTCCACAGATGCGAGGCCTCGACGCCGCGCGCATTGAGCGCCTTTTCGAGCATGGCGATGGACGCCACGTCGATCAGCTGGGCCGGTTTGCCGTCCGGTCCGGGTACGGGCATCGAACCCAGCGCGCCGGCATTGCCGGTCGGGCCGCCAAACAGCCGGCCATTCAGCACGATTCCGCCGCCGGCAAAGGCGCCGATGTAAAAATAGACGAAGTCACGCGCGGCACCCGCCTGGCCGAAGACGAGCTCGGCGCCGCAGGCCGAAGTCGCATCGTTCTGCAAATAGACCGGAAAATCGCATTGCGCCTGGATGTCGGCCCTGATG
>NZ_RZOM01001920.1:0-431 GCF_003999175.1 Mesorhizobium sp. M7A.F.Ca.ET.027.03.2.1
GGGCCTGGTCGGCAGGGACGGACGTGGCTGGACGGTGTCGCCGATCAATCTGGCTGAACTCGAGCAGATCGCCGTCTACAGGGAAGCGGTCGAGGTTGCGGCGCTTCGCCTGACATGCAGCCTGGCGGACCGGAGCGCCGTCGATGTCATCGAGGCGATGCTCGAGTCCTGCGACAACGACACGCCGCGCGAGGAATGGCATCGCGTCGGCATGGATTTTCACATCGAACTGGCGCGTCTGTCGGGCAATGAATTCCTGTTCCGGGCGGTGCGCGATGCCATGACGCGCCTGTCGCGGGCGCGTTGGCTGGAGGTCCGCGACGAAGCGGCCCTCAGCCGCGCCTGGGCTGAACATCGCGCCATACTGGCGTCGGCACGCCTTGGCGACGCCGATGAAGCCGCGCGCCTGCTGTCAGACCACATCGTCGGCA
>NZ_RZOM01001921.1:0-430 GCF_003999175.1 Mesorhizobium sp. M7A.F.Ca.ET.027.03.2.1
GGTCGCTGTTCAAGGCGATCGACCGCGCGGTGACCGGCGGCGGCGCAAGGCTGCTCGCCGACCGGCTGATGGCGCCGCTGACCCACCCGGCTGCGATCGGCGCCAGGCTGGATTCGGTGTCGTTCTTCCGTTCCGAAACGCGGCTCTGCCAAGCGGTGCGGTCGAGCCTGAGGAGCGTCGCCGACATGCCGCGCGCACTGTCGAGGCTGGCGCTCAACCGGGGTGGGCCGCGCGACCTTGGCGCGCTGCGCGCCGGCTTCGAGGCGGCAGGCGCGCTCGCCGAAATCTTTGCCGCGACCGCCCTGCCCCCGGAACTTGCGGCGGCATTGGCCGCCATCCATGCTCTGCCCCAGGCGCTGGCCCAGCATCTGACCCAGGCGCTTGGCGACGAACTGCCGCTGCTCAAGCGCGATGGCGGCTTCTTGCGCGG
>NZ_RZOM01001922.1:0-428 GCF_003999175.1 Mesorhizobium sp. M7A.F.Ca.ET.027.03.2.1
GATAGGGATAGAGCGGGAAACGATCGGTCAGCGCCACGACCTTGGTCTTGACCGCAGCTTCGACAGCGGCATTGCCCTCGTCGGAATTCGCAACCTTGAGACCGTCCAGCACTTCGGCGATCAGCTTGCCGATCTCGCGGAATTCGGCCTGGCCGAAGCCGCGCGTGGTGCCGGCCGGGGTGCCGAGACGCACGCCCGAGGTGACGAAAGGCTTTTCCGGGTCGAACGGGATGCCGTTCTTGTTGCAGGTGATGTTGGCGCGGCCAAGCGCCGCCTCGGCGCGCTTGCCGGTGGCGTTCTTGGGCCTGAGGTCGACCAGCATGAGATGGTTGTCGGTGCCGCCGGAGACGATGTCGAGACCGGTCTCCTTGAGGCTGGAGGCCAACGCCTTGGCGTTGGCCTCCAGCCTCAAGGAGACCGGTCTCGAC
>NZ_RZOM01001923.1:0-427 GCF_003999175.1 Mesorhizobium sp. M7A.F.Ca.ET.027.03.2.1
TTCCTTGACTGCATCGAGAGCGCGCTGCGGCAGCGTGCCGACGCCGATCGATTCGGCTGCGAAAAGCGGCGTCTCCTGGCTCAGCGTATCGCCGATCCAGACGCGCAGCGCACCCACCGGCTGCCCCTCCTCCACCGGTGCTGCAATCGGGCCGTCATAGACGATCCTGGCCGTCAGCTTGTCGCGGTTGGTGATCGGCAGGAAGATGTCGATCGGACCCTTGGCCTTCAGCATCACCCCGGGCTTGGCGCCGCCAAAAACCTGGGCTTCTCCAACCACCTCGTCCCTGGCGAAGATTTCGGTCTTCTCGAACGAGCGGACACCCCAGTCGAGCAGCTTTCGCGCCTCTTCGGCACGCTCCTTGTCCGAGGCCAACCCGCTCATCGCCGCGATCACCCGTGTGCCGTTTTGACTGACTGTACCGACC
>NZ_RZOM01001924.1:0-427 GCF_003999175.1 Mesorhizobium sp. M7A.F.Ca.ET.027.03.2.1
AGGCCAATCCGAAGCTTGCCGACATGGCGCTGGTGCGGCTCGGCCGGCTTTCCGTGCAGCCGGTGACGCCGGCCGAGCCGCACCAGCGCCATGTCGGCAAGCTTCGGATTGGCCTTGACCTGTTCCAACGTCGGCGGGTTGGGCACATCCCTTACGGCGCGGATGTCGACGCATTCCCAGCGCGGATCGTCCGAGGTGGTGTCGGGATGGGCAAGCGCGCAGACTTCAGCGATGCCGACGACGTTCAGCCCTTCGTTGGAATGGTAGAAGAAGCCGAGATCGCCGACCTGCATCGCCTTCATGTTGTTGCGCGCGGCGTAGTTGCGCACGCCGTCCCATTGCGTGCCGGCCTTGCCCTTGGCCTTCAGCATGTCGAAGGAGAACTTGAATGGCTCGGATTTGAACAGCCAGTAGTTCATGTCTTTCT
>NZ_RZOM01001925.1:0-427 GCF_003999175.1 Mesorhizobium sp. M7A.F.Ca.ET.027.03.2.1
GGAGTGAAGCGCAGTGGCCTTCTCCCAGAAAGTCCTGCGCGCCGCCAGCACCGTGATGGTGCAATCCGGATTCTCGAAGAAGGTGGGGAAATCGTCAGCTGAATAGGGTCGGATGGTCTTCTGCTCGGTCGGCCAAGGATCGCCGCGTGCACCGAACTCCAGTTTGACGCGCGGAGTTATGTAGGTGACGCCTTGATAGTCCTGACCGGTCAGCGCGGCCGGGTAGTGAAAGTTCAGGGTCTGGGGGTCGTTGGCGTCGACCTCCAGCGACCAGTTGCCCTTGACCGGCTCGCCAAGTTGGACAGCGATCGTCTCTCGCAGGGCAGGAAGCATGTTGTTGGCGATATGTTTTTCGACATCGGCCATGAGCGCATCGATGAGCTTGGCGGACTGCTTCTTGCTGATCCCTTCCCGCTCTGGATCCCGA
>NZ_RZOM01001926.1:0-427 GCF_003999175.1 Mesorhizobium sp. M7A.F.Ca.ET.027.03.2.1
GGTTCGCCCCCAGCAACTCGTTAGCGAGGATAACCACCTTGAGACGGACGTCGAAACCTTCGACATCGGCGGTCGGGGCGGCTTCGGCATAGCCCAGCTGCTGTGCCTCTTTCACCGCCGAGGCAAAATCCAGGCCGCCTTCCATGCGGCCAAGCACGAAGTTCGAAGTGCCGTTGAGGATGCCTTCAAAGCCGGTTACTTCCGCGCCGGCGAGGGTCTTTTTAGCCATGCGGATGACAGGCGTGCCGCTCATGACGGAGCCTTCGTACTCGAAGTGGAGACCATTCGATTTCGCCAGGGTTTCGAGCTCCCGGGCAGCAATGGCCACAGGACCCTTGTTGGTGGTAACGACATGTTTTCCGGTCTGAAGCGCCCAGCGGCAATGGGAAACGGCGGGCTCGCCGTCGGTCGGATTGGTGAAGGTGGC
>NZ_RZOM01001927.1:0-423 GCF_003999175.1 Mesorhizobium sp. M7A.F.Ca.ET.027.03.2.1
GTCCGGCGCCTGGGACAAGCTGCGCACCGATCCGATCATACGCATGATGGTGATGGCCGTCGCCTTCTATGGCATGTCGACCTTCGAAGGCCCCATCATGGCGATCCGGGCGGTCAATTCGCTGTCGCATTATACCGACTGGACGATCGGCCACGTCCATTCGGGCGCGCTCGGCTGGGTTGGCATGATCTCGTTCGGCGCAATCTACTACATGGTGCCGAAGCTCTGGAACCGGCAACGGCTCTACTCGTTGCGGCTGGTCACCTGGCATTTCTGGCTGGCGACACTTGGTATCGTTGTCTACGCCGCGGTGATGTGGGTATCCGGCGTCATGCAGGGCCTGATGTGGCGCGAATACGACGAGCAGGGCTTCCTGGTCTACTCCTTCGCCGAGACCGTCGCCGCCATGCACCCCTACTATGT
>NZ_RZOM01001928.1:0-423 GCF_003999175.1 Mesorhizobium sp. M7A.F.Ca.ET.027.03.2.1
GTCTCGACACCGATCTCGCGCAGCACCGCGATCGAGGCGTTGCGCATCATCTGGTATTCTTTGTCGGTCAGGGTCAGGGCAGGGGCGACCGTGATCGAGTCGCCCGTGTGCACGCCCATCGGGTCGATGTTCTCGATCGAGCAGACGATGATGCAATTGTCCGCTCTGTCGCGGACGACCTCCATCTCGTACTCCTTCCAGCCGAGCACGCTCTCCTCGATCAGCACTTCGGTGGTCGGCGAGGCGTCGAGGCCGGACTGGACGATCTCGTAGAATTCGGCCCTGTTATAGGCGATGCCGCCGCCGGTGCCGCCCATGGTGAAGGACGGGCGGATGATGGCGGGCAGGCCGACATGGTCGAGAGCCTGGGCGGCGACCGCAAGCAGCGCTACATCAGCCATGGCATGGCGATCGCCGCCCAGG
>NZ_RZOM01001929.1:0-423 GCF_003999175.1 Mesorhizobium sp. M7A.F.Ca.ET.027.03.2.1
TTTCCACACCGTCCTTGAGCCAAGCCATGAAAGGCCGGTCGAACCTGAATGCATCGCCGCATTCCCGGATGAGAAAGCGACGCACATTCTGGGTGTTGCGATAGGACTTTGTGATGGCGGTGGCACGCGAAATCGGATCCGCATGCCAGTCGAACGGTTTCATCGTCAAATCCTTGCAGCCAGCATCGGATGCGCCCGAATGGCTAGCAATTGCAAGGTGGCTTCGCAAGCGAGCGTCAGAACTTATCCAGACCCTGATGGCGGGCCTTGATCTCGCGCACCGTCCGCGACGACGAGCGCAGCACGATCGTGTGGGTGGTGATGTAATTGTGGCCGAACTTGACGCCAGCCAGCATGTTGCCGTCGGTGACACCGGTGGCCGCGAACAGCACATCGCCGCGCGCCATGTCCTCCGTCCGATAG
>NZ_RZOM01000192.1:0-7333 GCF_003999175.1 Mesorhizobium sp. M7A.F.Ca.ET.027.03.2.1
CTTGACCAGCGTGCGGTCGGCCGTCCTCACTGTCCGGGCGGCGATATAGGTGAAGACCTTTTCGGCGTGGAAATTCTGCTGCGACCACAGGATCTCGAATGTCCGCTTCGTCATAGGAATCGAACGGGGCTTGGTGCCTTTGCCGATGACGGTGAAACGGCGGCCGAAGAAGTCTACCCGTGACCACTCAAGGCCAAGTATTTCCATGCGCCGGCAGCCATTCAGGAAAGCGAACTCGACGGCGACATCGTAGCCGCGCGACAACTCGGCCATGATCGCCGCCTCTTCGCCGATGCTGGCCTCGCGCACACGTTCCTTGGGTTCGGCCAGCAGATGCTTTGACCAGTCCACGTCGCCTGTCCTGGCGCCCCACAGCTTTTCGGCGCGCAGGATGATCTCCCGCAAAGGCTGGGTGACAGTCCGATTGACCGTGGCGGGACTTACCCGCCGCCGCCGTTCGGGCGTCCAGTATTTCCGGCCGGGCTTGCGCTGCGACGGCACGAACTCGCCGCGGCGCTTGGCCACCATGGCGGAGACCTTTTCGTCATTGATGTTCTGCAGTAGGAAATCAGGACCGAAATGCGCGACCAGCCAGGCCATCGACCATTCGGTGTTTTTCCAGTTTTCGTGGTTCTGGCCGACCTCAAGCCAATAACGGCTGGTGGCGATCGCCACCGTCATGTTCGGATCTGAAAAGGCTTGCTCGACGGCGATGGCCGCCTTCGCCTCGATCTTCCTGGCCTTCTCTACCTCTCGCGCTTCGCGCTTTGACGTGCATCCCGTTGAGCCTGAAAATCGACGACCCTGTAATTGGAAGTCGTAGGTGTAGAAGCCATCCTTGGCATCGGCCCTGATGTAGACGGACATGTGGCGGTCTTCTTTCTCTTCGCCTTCCAGGCAATGAGGTCGTCAAGCTCGTACCGTGGCGTTTCGCGTTTCTTGCCCAGACCGACGTTGATGTATGGGATTTCGCCCGATTTTCGCATGGCGCGCAAGGTGTCTTCGCCAATGCCGAGTTCTGCGCAAGCCTCGTCAGGTCTCAGGAGCGGCATGGCGTGCTCTCCAGCCCGAAGCTGCGCATCAGGTTGCGGCTATCAGCCCATCCCGCGTGGCCGGTCCATGCGGCGAGGAACTTCTGCAGCCGGTCGTGATCGCCGGCGGCACGGTAGGCTTTGAGCTTGCGCCGGGCACGGGTGACACTGTCGCGCCTCAGCAGCTTGTGGGTTGCCCAGATGCGATAGCCGACGAAGTTGACGCCGCGCGCCGCCGGCTGGATCGACCATTTGGAGAAGCGCAGCCCGAGCCGTTCACGCGAGAGCTGTTCGATCGACAGTCGCACCTTTGCCAGATGCTCCGACGAACGGCCGAGGATGACGATATCGTCCATGTAGCGATACCAGTAGCGCTCGCCGAGATCCTGCTGCAAATGCCGGTCGACGATGCCGCCATAGACGTTGGCGAGGATCTGGCTGACCAGACTGCCGATCGGCAGGCCGATGCCTTCGCGCGGCAGCATCGCCTCGATCAGGCGAAGCGTGGCCCGGCACGAGATCTTGGCTTCGATCAGCCGCCACAGCACCGCGCGGTCGATCGATGCGAAATATTTGGAAAAGTCCGTCTTCAGCACGAACAGCGGTTCGTCGTTCCTGGTCAAGCGGCGGATGTCGGCCTGCAGCATGTTCGCGGCGAGATGGGTGCCCTTGCCCGGCCGGCAGGCGAACGTGCGTGGCAAAAGCGTAGCGTCGAAGATCGGCGCGATGATGTTGAAAAGCGCATGCTGGGCGATGCGATCCCGGAACGGCAGCGCCGAAATGGTGCGCAGCTTGGGATCGAAGATGTTGAATTGATGCGGCTCGCCCTGGACGTAGGCGCCGCTTGCCATGTCGTTCGCGAGCGATTCTAGATTGAGGGCGGAAAATTCCTTGAACTCCAGTCGCGCCGGCGTCAGCCGCTTGCCGCGCGAGGTCAGCCGCAGAGCCTCGAGCATGGTGACATCGGCTGTTATCTGCTGGATTAGATTTCGGTGCTTCTTGCCCATGTAAACCTCGCTTGCCGGTCGCGGGTTTCGACAGGCGATGCCTGCTACTCCCCGCTGTACCGGACCCAGAAGTGTGTTCGCCGAAGCCGGATGACCGGGCTGACCACCCTGAAGCGCATGCTGATCGGCAGACACTTCACAAGCAGAATGCCGGCGCGGCCGTGACCGTCGCCGAGCAAGGAAAGGATCGTCACTGCGGCCCCGCGCGGAGATGTTGTCGTTCGAGTTCTCCGGCCAGTAGTCCAAGTTCGCGTAGCGGGAGCCGGCGTTCGAGCCGTTGATCCACGAGCCGCCGAAGATGGACGCGCGCCGCATCATTTCCCCGTTCACCCGTTGCCCTTTGCGGACTTGATCCATGCCCCGAGCATCGCGCCGGCTTCAGCCGGCAGGCGAAGCGTCGCCTTGTGCTGGTTCGGCGTGATGATCTTGAGCTTGCGATCTGCCGCGAAGCGCAACCAGAAACGCAGCGTCGCCAGGTTGGCGTCCGCCGCGTAAAGCTTTGATGGTTGCCGTGACTTTGCCGCCTGATAGAAGAGGCCCACCTGGTCGAACAGCACGGCCATCATCGTGTCGCGGACATTGCCATGCGCGCGGGGGCAGCGTTGCAGGATCGGGTAGAGATAGGTCACGGCTTCCTCATATTTGTCGATGATCGCCAGTCCCTGGCTGCCGGCATGTTCGTCGCGGATGATCATGTCGGGCACTCCCCACGGGACCGGCTGTGGCCGTCGCTTTCGCGACGGCTAGGCGGCAGGCTTCAGGTGGTCACTGCGGCCCCGCGCGGAGACGCTGCCGGCCGAGTCCTCCGGCCAGTAGACCAAGCCCGCGCAGCGGGAGCCGGCGCCCGAGCCGTCGAGCCACGAGCCGCCGAAGAAGGACGCGCGGGGATTATCGGGGTCGCCATCGGTTCCCCACTGCCACATGGTGCCGGTGACGTCGAACAGGCCCCATCTGGAGACGAATTTCTTGCCGTCCGCAGAGACGTCGCCGGTCGTTTCCGGCTCTTCCTCGCGCGAAGTCCGTTCGGTGACGCCGTAGGCGGCGGCGAAGAACTCTTCGGCGCCAAGAAGGCCCTTGCCGTGATGGGCGTAGATCTCGACTGCCGTGGCATAGTCCAGCTTCTTGGTACGCCCTTCGCCATCGATCCTGACGGGCAGCGAGCGCCCGTCAGCGATAATCTGTCCGAAGCGGCTTGTGCCGTCGGTCAGATGATCTATGCCGAGCAGATAGATATCGGCCCAGAAGCGACCATCGACCAAGGCCATGCCGCGAGGGTCCGGACAGGCCGGGCGGAAACCCAAATCCCAGCATGAGAAAGGATTGATGGCCGGGACACCGTCACCGCCGATACGGGCCAAGGCATTTCCGCTGGGTGCAAAGTGGAAGCCGCCGAAAATCGCGCCATCGTTTTGCATTGTTATCAGCCTGTCGGCGCGTGGCTTGCCGTCCGCAGCGATGAACACACCATAGTCGTATCCCGGTACGGCTTCGACGATGTCTATGGGCGTCTCCGATTCGAAGGCATGAGCTATACTGGCAACGGTGATCACCGTGCCGGCCTTGATCGATACCGTGTCGTTGCCGGTGACGATGAAGATGCAGGATGAGATATCGGCACGGTCGATGCCGAGCGCAGGAATTTTCGCGGTCGCGTTCATGATCAAAATCCTTGGGTTTCGATGAGAGGGAAATGCCGTCGCTTTCGCGCCGGCTAGGCAAGCTGCAGGTGGTCACTGCGGCCCCGCGCGGAGATGTCGTCGTTCGAGTACACCGGCCAGCAGTCCAAGTCCGCGTAGCGGGAGCCGGCGCTCGAGCCGTTGAACCACGAGCCGCCGAAGATGGACGCGCGGGGAGTTTCGGGGTCGCCGTCATGGCCCCAATCCCAGAGGTTTCCGGTCGCCTGCATGATGCCGCGTTGCGAGGTGCGGGCGGCGTCAAGGCCAGTTGCCTTCGGGTCTCGGCTGGCGGCTGTCTTTTCGGTGACGCCGAAGGCGGCAACGCGGAACTCGTCATAGGAGAGGAGCTGCTTGCCGTGGTGCGCCATGATCGCGGCTGCCGTGGCGTAGTCCATCGCTTCAGCCAAGCCGGGGCGGTTGACGAACTGCGGCAGATCGACGCCGTCGGCGATCGTTTCGCCAAAGCAGCTGGTGCCCTTGTCCATGTGGTTGACGCCAAGCTTGTAGATGTCGACCCAGATCTTTGTGCCATCCGGCATGTCGACCAGCGCCGTGCCGCGAGGATCCGGGCAGGCGGGCCGGAAATTCAAATCCCAGCATGAGAACGGATTGATCGCCGGTTCGCTGTCGCCGCCCGAGCGGCCGGTAGCATTGCCGCCCGGCGCGAAGTGAAAGCCGCCAATCTCGACAAAACCTTCGGCGACAACGTCGCCGGCGGGGATTGCGACCACGTCGCCCTCCTCATTGGCAAGGATGATGAAGTCGCGCCCGCCCACAAGGTCGGCGGTGTGCAGCGACACCTCGTGGTCGGTATGGTTTTCGACACCGCCGGCACCGAAGTTGATGACGGTGCCGGCTTTCAGGAAAATGCGGCTCCGACCTTCGACGCGAAAGGCGGGGGAGTTTGGATTGATCTTGTCCAGGATCGACTTTGACTCGCTGGATTTCAGGGCTGCGGATGTCATTGAAAAGCACTCCGTTGGGTTGAGATGGAAAATCAGGAAAGGCCGGCAATGAGCAGGCCGGCGCCGATCGCGGCGACGGCGAACATCAGGGCAAACAGGATCCGTCGTGCGACGGGCGATTCCGTCGGCGCCAGCGCGGTGCAGTCGTCGCCGCAGCCGCATGTGGGCCAGTTGTGGCAGACGATCCGTGCCGTGCCGTGCGGCGGTATCGTGATGCGTTCATAGTCGAGGGGGTGTTGCATCAGCGCAGCCCCAGGGCGACGCTGACGAAAACAAGCGCGAAGGTGAAGGCCGAGGCCAGCGCGAGGCGCGTGTGCACGTTGGCCAGGGCGGCGCAGGCGCGGTCGAAGCCGCCCTGCCCCAGTTCGGCCAGGATCTGTGAGGGCTTCTGGCCGGCATAAAGCTGGCGGGAAATCCACGCTTCCATCTCGGCGGACTGGCCGGCCACCGCGATCAGACGTTCGGCGACGTTCTTCATGGCCGTCAGTCCAGCCTGTGGACGGCGCGCGACTTGGCGAGATCAGCCGCTTCGGCGCCGTGTTCCTCGATCTGGGCGCGCGTGAAGCTGGAATGTTCGGCCAGGCTGTCGGCGGTGACCGCCGTGCCGTTCATGCCCATTTCCAGCATCTTGTCGGCCATCAGCTCGACGATGCCTTGGGTGACGACTGCGGGGGATGTTGACAGCGAACCGACAGGCGGATGCTGGAAGGTGATCATGTGCTTGCCTCCATCGCGGGATTGCGATTGGAGACGACATAAGCCATATCGGCTAATATCGTGTCAACATAAAGTTTAGCCAATCCGGCTATTGGCATTCGCGGTTTCGAATCACACGATGCCTGTTCCTGGGGAGGATGGGCACATGGGGATCGAGAATTTCGCAGCAGCGCTGGAAGCGCATGCCGTCGCGCGGCCACTGCCAGGTGCGCCACGTCAGGTCGTCTTGCCGGAAATCGACGACGAGAAAATCGAGCGCGAGGGCGAATATCTCGGTGATGCCGAGGGCCAATCGTTCATGATCGAATACACAGATTCCGGCGGCCGACATTCCGCCCGTCGAATTTCAGTGTATGGGCTGTCGATGGGGCATGCCGGCATCCCTTTGCTGACGGCAAAATGTCACGAGCGAAATGCGACTCGACAATTCAGGGTCGACCGCATCCGCTGTTGCATCGACTATAGCGGCGAAGTTCACGACAATGTCGCTTCGTTCCTCTTTGACAACTTCGGCATGAGCTTGGCTCTAGCAGCCCGCAAATCGACAGCTGAGTCAGAAGGTCGATGGAAGGACATTCTAAACCTGATCAGGGATGACGCCGTCTTGCTGGCGGCAATGTCGGAATCCGACGGCAACGTTCATTCATCGGAGGTCGATGTCGCCACAAGACATCTTGCCTCAGTGGTCGAGCGCACCCGCATCTCGCTCACCTCTTCGGAGATTGACATGATCGCGTCTCACGTCCGCCGGTTGCGGCCGACAGGGCGAGCTATCGCCCGCGCCCTTGATGGAATCGGGCGCCTTGGCGCTGATAGCGTTACCCGGCTTTTGCGTGCAGCAATTGCGGTTCTTGATGCCGATGGACGGCGGCATGTGGCGGAAATCGAACTGCTTAACCAGCTTTCAGTCGAGCTGACCGGCGTCGCGATCGCCTAACCTACTTGACGCCAAACAGCTCGTTTGTAGGCAGAATCCGGTGGACGTGCTGGACGTACTTTTTCTTGAATGTGATCTTGGCAGGCGGGTTGTACTGCCACAGGTGATACGATTCAGCGTCCTCGCTATCGAACCGCTTCACCCATGTTTCCGTGCCGGAATTGTCATGCAGCATCACCTGAACCACCACATGGTCGCCGCTGCGCACCTTCTGGTGGGGATGAAGATACAGAACGTCGCCCGGGAAATAGCGAGGCTCCATTGATTCGCCCTGCGTCTGGAGCGCATAGGCGCCGATGACGTCGCGAAGAACTGGCGGGCAAGGCACCTCGGTGATCGGGTCGGACGTCATCGAGTGGGCACCCTGGAGGGAGCCCGCCGCCAGACCGTAGAGCGGAATGTTGTCGTTGTTGGCTCGCCTGAGCTTGGCAGCCTTCTTCGGCGAGATAAACATGTCCGACGTTTTCGGCGGCGGCAGCGTGGCGTCACCGAAAAGAAGATCTTCCGCCAAGGAAAGCGCCGAAGCAGCAGCCGCGCGCCATTCATCATCAAGCTTGATCTTGCCCGACCGCAGTTTCGAGATTGTAACCGGATGCGCTTTCATGCGCTCCGCCATCCCCTCATTCGTCAGGTTGCGTGCATCCATCGCCTGTCGAAACCGGCGACGGTAGTGCTCAAATTTCTGTGCGAGATCGACCATGGGCGGAAAACTAGCCAAATTGGCTATTGTAGAAAGAGCCGATATGGCTAAACTTTTCCTTGACACGATGTTAGCCATTATGGCTTATCTCCGAACATGCAACTTCGTGAATGGCGACTTGACCGAAAACTAGGCTTTGCCGAAACGGCGCGCGCTCTCGGCATTGAGGGCGTGAACCCCGGCGGCACCCTGGCGCGAATCGAGATCGGATCTCGGCAACCCGATGCCGACATGATCGAGCGCATCGTTACGCTGACTGCCGGAGATGTGTCAGCTGCCGACATGCACGCGGTGCGGCTG
>NZ_RZOM01001930.1:0-421 GCF_003999175.1 Mesorhizobium sp. M7A.F.Ca.ET.027.03.2.1
CTACGCCGACCTGCGCCTGGCGCCCGGCGCCAGCGTGAAAATCCCGGCCGATGCGGAAGAACGCGCCATTTACACGCTGGAGGGCGAGGTCTCGATTTCGGGCGATGTGTGCCCAGCCGAACGGCTGCTGGTGTTCCGTCCCGGTGACGAGATCGTCGTGTCGTCGCAGACCGGGGCGCATTTCATGCTGTTCGGCGGCGCCTCTCTTGGTTCGAAGCGTTACATCTGGTGGAATTTCGTCTCGTCGTCCAAGGAGCGCATCGAACAAGCGAAAGAGGAATGGAAGACGGGCCGCTTCGATATCGTTCCCGGAGACGAGGAAGAGTTTATTCCGCTGCCGGAAAGCTGATGCTTGTCGCCCGAAAGTGGCAGAACGAAATGCATAGACAAAAGACTAGGGCCTGATCCGCGTCACTGACAC
>NZ_RZOM01001931.1:0-420 GCF_003999175.1 Mesorhizobium sp. M7A.F.Ca.ET.027.03.2.1
GCCTGGAGGCAGCCCGCTGTGGCAATGGCTATTTGCTGGACTACAGGCGTCCGGCCTGGCAGTGGAGCTTCTCGAGACGCGCCACGTGCGCGACGCCTTCAATTGCCAGTAACAGACGGATCGCAAGGATGCGCGCGGCATTGCACAGCTCATGCGGCCTGGCCGGTTCCGCCCCGTGCACTGCAAGTCACTGCCGGCACAGGGGCCCGGGCCTGCTTACCACGTGCAAGCTCCTGCAGTCGAAGCGGCACGATGTCGAGATGAGCATCCGCGGGGTCTTGCGCGGCTTTGGCCTGAAGGTTGGCCCGACGACGCCGAAACGTTTGAGCGGCGGGTTCGCGAACTGGTCCCCCATCATGACACGCGAGAGCAGATTGCCGAGGCGATGCTGACGCGACCGGTCAAGGCCGAGCCCTTGAC
>NZ_RZOM01001932.1:0-418 GCF_003999175.1 Mesorhizobium sp. M7A.F.Ca.ET.027.03.2.1
TCTTAGCGCAGATATAGGCTCGGGAAGGGCCACTCACCAGATCGCGGTGGGGCACGACAGAGCCAACGCGCACTTCGTAGAGGTCGCCTACCGTCGTATGGACATGTGGTTTGGTTGCCGTCCATAGCGAGCTGGGAGTTTCCGAGCGAGAGAGTAGGGTCGAGAACACGTCGACATCGGTCCATGAATCGAACCGGCCATGCACCTCGAACGATCCCGAGTAGCCGAACTTCGATAGGCGAGTGCGGAATCGATTGTAGCGCGATCCGCATCGGAGCACTTCGGGAAGCACCGCGGCAATCGGCACGTCCGGCCGTATCGATGCAACGAGGTGATCAAGGAAGATCGCGGCGGCATTGATCTCGCCTGATGCCCAATCGAGCCTCTTAGGCCAAGTTGTCTTGCCGAACGGCGGGTT
>NZ_RZOM01001933.1:0-418 GCF_003999175.1 Mesorhizobium sp. M7A.F.Ca.ET.027.03.2.1
GGCCTATTTCCGCACCATCGGACTAGGGAGCCTGGCCGACGAGGCATTCGCGCGCATCGGCACGATCTGCGTGCCGATGCGCGCGAATGCCTCGTCGGCCAGGCTCCCTAGTCCGATGGTGCGGAAATAGGCCTCGTCCCAGCGGCTTTCATGCGCCAGATAGGTCCATTTGCAAGTCACCGTGCAGACCGAGCGGGCAAGGCTGCCGGTCGCCCGCCAGGTGAGGAAATCGGGGAGGTCCATGAACTGCCAGGCGGCGTTGAACGTGTCGGGCAGGTTTTCGGCCAGCCAAAGGAGTTTCGGCGTTTCCATCTCCGGCGATATGACGCCGCCGACATAGTTCAGCACCGCCTCGCCGCTGCGGTTGATGCGGCGCGTCTGCTCGACCGCGCGGTGATCCATCCAGACGATGATGTTG
>NZ_RZOM01001934.1:0-418 GCF_003999175.1 Mesorhizobium sp. M7A.F.Ca.ET.027.03.2.1
CATTCTCTGCAGCGCGGTCGGATGGCCATCGGCGCCAACCACGAAAATCTTGTCCTGAAGGCCCTTGGCAACGATCGCTTCGGAGGCCGCCATTGCCGGCTCGTCCCATGGGCACCAGATGCAATCCAGCTCGTCGCCGTAGCGCGTCAGCCAGTCGTTAACGATATTCTGGGTCTTTTCATAGAACCCGTCATACTGGATGACACGGGAATCGACCTGCTCGATCCAGGTATTTTCAGACAACAGAACTTCGAGAACCTTGCCGCGCTTTCGCGTGCCGTGATGGAAGTTTGCAACGATCGAGGCAATCTTCGCCTTGCTCTTGCCGGCGCCGAGAAGACGGTCGGCCATGTATTGCGACGGCGCGCCACCGAGAATGTAATTGTTGCTGGTGAGATCGGCGATCGCTGGATCTTGC
>NZ_RZOM01001935.1:0-418 GCF_003999175.1 Mesorhizobium sp. M7A.F.Ca.ET.027.03.2.1
TCCCTGCCCCAGGCCCATGCGAACGGTCGAAGGCGATGCCACCTTTCAGGCGGCAGGGCGCCTGGTTGCGGTCGTGAGTTTCGTGTCAGGATCGGCCACAAGCAACGCGAGCGCCGCCAAGTGCGCAAGTCTTGGCCGCGTGATGGCGCAAATCCACACTGTCTTGGACCGGAGCCCTGAACAGGCCGCAACAGAGCTGCGCACCGGGTCCGTGCATGGTGCGTTGGACCATCAAAACGTTTTCTTCCTGGGCGAAAGCGTGAGCGGGGTCATAAACTTCAGGCTGCGTCACAACGACGTTCTCATCGCTGAAGTCGCTGATGTGCTGGTTGACTGGGCGAGCCAGAGCACCGGCGCGCTCGACAAGGAACGGGCGCGGGCCCTCCTCCAGGGTTATCAGGAGATACGCAAGCTCACC
>NZ_RZOM01001936.1:0-416 GCF_003999175.1 Mesorhizobium sp. M7A.F.Ca.ET.027.03.2.1
CCACAACGGCATCCTTTACCTGCTTGATGCTTGCCAAGCCGCCGGCCAATTGCCCATCGACGTTGCTGCGCTGGGCTGTGATATGCTGACAGCTACCGGAAGAAAATTCCTGCGCGCACCGCGAGGAACCGGTTTTCTCTATATCCGTCAGTCATTGCTGGAGACGATCGAGCCGGCAATGATCGACCTTTATGGCGCTCATTGGATCGCACCGGATCGCTACGAGCTTCGAGCCGATGCCAGACGTTTTGAAACTTGGGAGAAAAACTACTCCGTTCGCGTTGGCCTGCGGGCAGCAGTGGATTACGCCCTTGAGATCGGACTGGACAAGATCGAGGAACGTTGCAGGCGCCTCTCGTCGAGACTGCGCGAAGGGCTAAACGATACGAAGTCAGTGTCCGTACATGATCTCGGGA
>NZ_RZOM01001937.1:0-416 GCF_003999175.1 Mesorhizobium sp. M7A.F.Ca.ET.027.03.2.1
GCCATGCACTACATGCAAAATGGCGATCTTGACGTGAGCGTCTTCCAGGATGCCATCGGCCAGGGAGCCGGCTCGGTGGATGCGGCCATCAAGCTTGCCAAGGGCGAAAAGGTTGCTTCTCCGGTATGGATTCCGTTCGAACTGGTGAACCCTGCCAACGTCGATAAGTATCTGAGCAAGAATTAGTTCTTCGACGGCGAGTAGTGGTCGGTGGCAGCTTAAAAACTGCCACCGACCCCGCCCTTGAACCAGCCGGCAGGTGTCGTGTGCGTTCTCGATTGAAGCCGCACGCGACACAAGTTGGCTATCTCGGGCTGGCGCCGTGATCTTAGAGCCCTTTTGGCCCGCCCATTTGGTCACGATCAAACGGGGTCGACGCTCCGATTGGCTTTGGCATATCGGCCAACGTGCACGAC
>NZ_RZOM01001938.1:0-415 GCF_003999175.1 Mesorhizobium sp. M7A.F.Ca.ET.027.03.2.1
GGCTTGATCCATTTTCGGCACTACAATGGTCAGTCTGCCGGATCCTGCGTTCTCCTTGTCATGAAAGATTTGAATGTTCGCCCCCGCGACGTTGCGCCATTGCGGCGAAACTAAAGAAGCAGTCGCGCGTTGGACGCGATTAAGCCATTTCGTCTTGAGTATGGGGCGGGTGAGAGTGGTCAAGCCAACGTCGCGCAAGACAACCAATGCGTCGAGCGCTGGTCAAGCGAAGTCGCCCGCTCGCGACGAGGTCCCTTTAGCGCCGCCTGCTTTCCGCCCGCTCCAGCTCGCAACACTCGTGGACGCAGTCCCTGCCGGCGATCGCTGGATCCATGAAATGAAATACGACGGCTATCGTATTCTCGTTGCGGTCGGCGGCGGCGAGGCGCGAGCCTACACACGATCTGGTCTGGAC
>NZ_RZOM01001939.1:0-415 GCF_003999175.1 Mesorhizobium sp. M7A.F.Ca.ET.027.03.2.1
TGGCGATGTCGTGCCCCTTGTCCTTCACCAGCATGATCAGGCCGGAGATGATGTTCAGCGCCGCCACCAGCACGATCAGCGTCAGGATCATGAACATGACGTTGCGCTCGACCTGCAGCGCGGAGAAGAAGGTCTCGTTGCGCTGACGCCAATCGATCATGTCGATCGGCCGCTGCGCCGCCGCCTCCACCTTCGGTTTCAGCGCATCGACATCGTCTGGATTGTCGACATAGATCTCGATCGTTTGCGCCCGCCCGTCCATGTTGAAATAGAGCTGCGCTTCCGAGAACGGCATGTAGACGATGGAGGTGTCATATTCGGACATGCCGACTTCGAAGATCGCCGCGATCTTGTAGCCCTTCATGCGCGGCGTGGTGCCGATCGGCGTCACGTCGCCGTCGGGCGAAATCAAGGT
>NZ_RZOM01000193.1:0-7266 GCF_003999175.1 Mesorhizobium sp. M7A.F.Ca.ET.027.03.2.1
CTGCCATCTGGTGCAGCGCTTCCTTGAGTTTTTTCGCCTTCATCGCGTCGCCGAGGCGCACACGACGCAGGATTTCCGGGGCGAAATTCGGAACGCCGCGGAACAGTATCTCCTCGCCTTCGGTCAGCGTGTCGCCGATGCGCAGCGTGCCATGGTTGGGGATGCCGACGACGTCACCGGCAAAAGCCTCGTCAGCGGTAACGCGGGTCCGGGCAAAGAAGAACTGCGGCGCCGACAGCGACATCGGTTTTCCCGTGCGCACCAGCTTGGCCTTCATGCCGCGCTCGAGCTTGCCCGAACAGACACGGACGAAGGCGATGCGGTCGCGGTGATTGGGATCCATGTTGGCCTGGATCTTGAAGACGAAGGACGTCATCTTCTCTTCGGTCGCCTCGACCTTGCGGGTGTCGGCCTCCTGCGCGCGCGGCGGCGGTCCAAAAGCGCCGAGTGCCTCGATCAGGTCGCGCACGCCATAGTTGCGTAGCGCCGAACCGAAATAGACCGGCGTCAGATGGCCCTCGCGGAAGGCCTCAATATCAAGGGGTCTGCACGCTTCTCGCGCGAGTTCCAGTTCCTCGATGAAGGCTTCGCGCTCGTTTTCGGGCAGCAGCCCGGCGACGCGGTTGGAATCGGGGCCGTTGACCGGCGTGCGTTCCTTCTCCGCGTCGCCCCTGCGCACGGCATTCAGCGCCAGATGATAGGTGCCGGCAAAATTCTTGCCGCGGCCGATCGGCCAGGTGACGGGGGCAGTATCCAGCGCCAGCTTCTGTTCGATCTCGTCCAAAATCTCGAACGGATCGCGGCTTTCGCGGTCCATCTTGTTGATGAAGGTGATGATCGGGATGTCGCGCAGGCGGCAGACTTCGAACAGTTTCAGCGTGCGTGGCTCGATGCCCTTGGCGGCATCGATGACCATGACCGCCGAGTCGACCGCCGACAGCGTGCGGTAGGTGTCGTCGGCGAAATCCTCGTGGCCGGGCGTGTCGAGCAGGTTGAAGACATTGTCCTCATACTCGAAGGTCATCACCGAGGTGACGACCGAGATGCCGCGTTCGCGCTCGATCTTCATCCAGTCGGACCGCGTCTGGATCTTGTCCTTCTTGGCCTTGACCTCGCCGGCGAGCTGGATGGCGCCGCCGAACAGCAGCAGCTTTTCGGTGAGCGTCGTCTTGCCGGCGTCCGGGTGCGCGATGATCGCGAAGGTGCGGCGGCGTGCCACTTCTTCTTCTATTGCTTCGGGCATTCTCTGGGATTTCCGTGTGACAGGCCGGGCTTCTAGCAGCGCAGTGCCGGCCTGTCGACCGGTCCGGCGGCTCGGGCGCTGCTGATCGCCGCCTCACCGTCAGAGCATACAGCTCAGTCGTGCTGTGGCTCCGGCCAGTGCATTGCCGCATATTTTACGCTGCGCGATGTTGGCAAGCGGCTGCCGGGATGGCACTGGATGAACATCCCTCCGGATGACGAGGAAGAGGAGCAAGCATGACTGCGGCGAAACAAGTAATCGTCATCGGCGCCGGCATCATCGGTGCCTCCACCGCCTGGCATCTGAGCAGAGCGGGTGCGCAAGTGACGGTGATTGCCGACAGTGCTGCCGGTGGGGTGGCGACGCCAAATTCGTTCGCCTGGATCAACGCCAGCTGGGGCAATCCGGAGCCCTATTTCCGGCTGCGCACCCGCGCCATGGCCGAATGGTCGCGGCTGGCGCAGGACCTGCCCGACCTGCCGCTGAGCTGGTGCGGCGGCCTGTGCTGGGACTTACCGGCGGCCGACATGGAAACCTACGCCACGGAACATTCCGCCTGGGGCTATGGCATCAGCCAAGTCGACCGCGCCGGTGCAGCGCGCATCGAACCTAATCTCACCGAGCTTCCGGATTTTGCCCTGCATGTTGCCGAAGAAGGTGTCGCAGAGCCCGTGGCCGCCGTCCGTGCCCTATTGGCAGACGCGAAGCGACATGGCGCGAAGACCATCTCCAGCACGGTGACGGCCCTGGTCCAGACCGGCGGCAGGATCACCGGTGTCGACACATCGCATGGCCTGATTGCATCGGACGAGGTGGTGGTCGCGGCCGGCGTTGGCTCGCCGGAGATCGCCGCGACCGCCGGGATCAACCTGCCGATCGAAACGCCGCCCGGCCTGATCGTCCATTCGCGACCGCACGAAAAGCTGCTCAACGGGCTGGTGCTGGCCGAGCGGCTGCACATGCGCCAGACGGCGGAAGGCCGCATCATCGCCGGCTCGGATTTTGGCGGAGCCGATCCGGGCATGGATGCCGAAGCCACCGCCCACGCCCTGTTTGCGGCCATGAAGGCCATGCTGCGCGACAGCGATGGGTTGGAACTCGATTTCCACACGGTCGGCTACCGGCCGACGCCGATCGACGGCTTTCCGATCATTGGCCGCGCCGAGGGCTTGGACGGTGTCTATGTCGCCGTCATGCATTCCGGCATCACGTTGGCGCCGGCCATCGGCCTGTTCGCCGCTCGGGAAATCCTCGACGGCGAGCGCGACCCCTTACTTGCCCCTTATGGATTGTCGCGTTTCGCTCAATAGGCGGGCGGACGCCGAAAGCCGCCGGTCAGTGGTTCGATTGCCCTGGCGATGCCGAGCAGCTGTGACTCCGACCAGCGTTTGCCGACCAGTTGCAAGCCGATCGGCAAGCCCTCGCTGCCCTGTCCGCATGGGATGGAAAGCGCCGGATGGCCGCTGTAGTTGAAGACGGCGCCATAGGCCGGCAGCATCCAGTAGCTCTGCTCCTTGCCGTCGACCGTGATCGGCGTGCCCGGCTCGCAATGCGGGAAGGCGGAAGTCATGGCGACCGGGCAGAGCAGCGCGTCATGGTTTTCGAAAAACCGGTCCCAGGCGAGAATGGACCTGTCGCGGCGGGCGAGTGCCTCGAACCAATGCGAGACCGGTGTCGGGTTCTCCGGCGACTCCGGCTGGGCGGCCTCCAGCATCATGCCGATCAGCGCGCCGCCCTGCTCCAGATCGTGGTGCAGATCGAGTTTCGGCAGTTTTGCCTCCTCAACGAGGGCACCGGCCGATTGCAGCTGCCTTGCGAGGTTTTCGACCGCGGCGCTGATGTCGCCGGCCACCGGAAAGCCGGGAAAGGACGGCGCGAAGGCGATGCGCAATGTCCTAGGGTCGAGCTTCGGCATATCCTGGACCGGCACCGGAGCAAGATCGGTGTCGCTTCCATCCGGGCCGGCGATGATTTGATAAATCAGCGCCAAATCTTGCACGCTGCGCGCCAACGGCCCGAGGCAGGACATCAGCCGCACGCTGCGCGCGGCACCGCCGGGATCGGGGAAGGCACCGGCCAGCGAGACACGATGCTCCGTCGGCTTCAAGCCATAAACACCGCAAAAGGCGGCCGGCAGCCGGATCGAATCCTGCATGTCTGTGCCCACGTCGAACGGCGTCATCCCCAAGCAAATTGCCGCTGCCGCGCCTCCGCTGGAGCCTCCCGCCGTGCGCTGGAGATTCCATGGATTGTTGGTGCGGCCGAACAGCGGGTTGTTCGATTGCCAGTCCGAAAGCATGGCCGCGACATTGGTCTTGGCCATCAGCACGCCGCCGGCCGCTTTCAGTCTGATGACGACCGGGCTGTCCTGCTTGGCGACATAGTCGGCAAAGGGCGGGAAGCCGACCGTGGTCCTTATGCCTGACGTTTCGTGCATGTCTTTCAGCGTGAACGGCACGCCATGCAGAGGTCCGGGTGCGGCGCCGCGCGCCTGGGCAGCGTCCGCCTTCTTGGCACGCTCGCGGGCGCCTTCCCTGTCGAGCGAGATGACGGCATTCACCGCATGGTTGTGCGCATCGATTTGCGCCAGAT
Organism: Mesorhizobium sp. M7A.F.Ca.ET.027.03.2.1; assembly: GCF_003999175.1. Lineage (NCBI taxonomy): Bacteria > Pseudomonadati > Pseudomonadota > Alphaproteobacteria > Hyphomicrobiales > Phyllobacteriaceae > Mesorhizobium > Mesorhizobium sp. M7A.F.Ca.ET.027.03.2.1. The sequence continues at coordinate 3,836 of NZ_RZOM01000193.1, forward strand.
AGGCGTCGAGTGCTTCCACGGCGGAGATTTTGCGCTTGGCGATGGCTGCAGCGAGATCGACGGTTGAGGAGAAGACGATGTCCATGAGGAATGCTCCGGCTTGGCCGCGCGTGCCTGACCAATTGGCGGAACGCGGCGCGATTTCAAGCGGAGTTGAGCATTCGGTATTCGCTAGTGCTTGATCGAAGTTGTGCTGCCGATGTCGGCACTCTACGGCGCCCCCCTCTGGCCTGCCGGCCATCTCCCCCTCAAGTGGGGAGATTGGATAGCGTCACGGCTTTCGCCAATCTTCAACGTTGCAAGAACGCGCGGTCGGCGAAGCTGCCAATCTCCCCACTTGAGGGGGAGATGTCCGGCAGGACAGAGGGGGCGCTGGCCCGCGACTTTGCAGCATTTGCGATCCGGCGAAGAAACTTACCCGACCAGCGCCAGCTTTGCCGCCGCTGGAGCAAACGGGCGAATGCTGATGCCGTCCCGCGTCATCGTGACAAAACTCGATGGCGGGATCGCTTGCCAGTCGCCGCCCTCGCGGTCGAACGGCTCGGACACGATGCAGCGGCCGCCGCCCTTGCGCAAGACGGAGGTGTAGAGCGTCGGCGCGTGGGCGTCGGTGGCATAGCGCACCGCATGCAGCGCCTGTCCATCCGAGAAGGCGGCGGTGAGCTTCAGCGCTGGTTCGAGGCCGGCGCGGCGCGAGGCTTCGAGCACGCGGCTAGTGGCGCGGGACACCGCGCCTTGCGGATCGCCGGCCAACCCTTCGTCGATCATCAGCAGGAAAAAGAGTTCGGAATCGGTGGTGCCTTCGCGCTGGTCGAAGACGGCGTCTGACAGCGAATTCTCCAGCGCGCGGCGGATCTTCTCGAAGCCGCCGATCTGGCCGTTGTGCATGAACGACCAGGCGCCGGAGATGAACGGATGGCAGTTCATGCGACTGGTGGCGCCGCCGGTCGACGCCCGCACATGGGCAAGGAACAGGCCGGATTTGATCTGCCGGCACAGGCTCTTCAGATTGGGATCGGACCAGGCCGGCAGGATATCGCGATAGAGACCCGGCTCCGGGCGGTCACCGTACCATGCAAGGCCGAAACCGTCGCCATTGGTCGGCGATTTCGCTTCCTGGGCGCAGTGGCTCTGGGCGATCAGCGAGTGACAGGGCGCCGTGAGGATGTCTTCGAGAAAGACCGCTTCACCGAGATAGGCCGCCCACCGGCACATCGCTTCTGTCGTCCTCTAGGCGCGATCCATAAGAGCCGCAGGCTCCTTGATCGCGTGTGTGCCTCTGTTGTGCGTCCGCTCGTAAAGCTCGCGAACGATTCGGCTGGCGGTAGTTTCAAACAGAAACGGCAAGAAAGCGTGAACGAGCGCGGCGCCGGCAGCCATCAACAGGCGCGACGAAAACCAGGCGGCAAAAGCCATATGACTGAGATAGGTTTCGCCGACCTTGGCCGGATGAGAGGTGAAAATCCTTGCGACCGACATGCTGGTTCCCCTTCAGCGCTTCAAGTTCCTGATATGAGTATCCTGACACGCTTCGCCGGTTCATCGGTCTCAAAATGTCCTTGTATTTCGGTGATCCTTGGGACAAATATCCCACATGACGCTGGAAATTGACGAAATCGACCGGAAATTGCTCACTGAGCTGCAACGCGACGGCACGCTGTCGGTCGACCAGCTGTCGGAACGGGTGGCGCTGTCGCGCAATGCCTGCTGGCGCCGAGTGAGGCGGCTGGAAGAGGCTGGTGTCATCACCGGCAGGGTGGCGCTGGTCGATGCCGAAAAGCTCGGGCTTGGCCTTTCCGTCTTCATCCTGATCCGCACGTCCAACCACGATCCGGAGTGGCTGCAGAAGTTCCGGGCGGCGGTGACCGGCTTTCCCGAGATCATCGGCGTCTACCGCATGTCCGGCGACCTCGATTATGTCTTGCGCGCCCGCGTCGCCGACGTGAAGGCCTATGACCGGCTCTATCAGCGGCTGATTGCCAAGGTGGCGCTGTCGGACGTTTCCGCGTCGTTCGTGATGGAGGAAATCAAGGAAACGACCGTCGTTCCGATGGAACTGCGTTAGGGGCAGCGCATGTGGGATTGGGTAGTGTCTCGGTATGAACTGGGCGCTTCTGGTCTTTAGGTCCGGTGGGCCTCGTGTAGCCTTAGCAATTCTGACTTGGCATCCACCAAAACCTGTTTCCAATGAGCGATATCGTCCGGCGTCGCTGGTTCTGGCAAAGCGTTTGCTGCATAGGCCTTCAACATGGCCTCAGCGAGACGCTTGCTAGACTCTGCAGTGCTTCTCAATAGGGCTAAGATGTCGGGTTGGTCATCGGCCTGATTATCCATGCGGCCAACATATCGAAATTCGAACAGTTAGGCGACAAACTACCGGACCGGCCATCGTGCCGCCCAAAAGAAAGCCGTTGATAGAATTACAGTCGAGTTGACCGAATCGCCGTTCGCGCCGATAGGATCGATTTTATGCGCGCAGCCCTTCAAACTTCCTCCGTCATCGGTCCGACCGTCGGCTTCGTCAGGTTGCCGCATGCTGAAGGACTTCCCCTTCCCGCCTATGAAAGCACTGGTGCCGCCGGCATGGATCTGCGCGCCGCTGTGCCGGACGACCGGCCGCTGCTGATCCTTCCGGGAAAGCGCGCTCTGGTGCCGACCGGGCTGATCCTGGAAATTCCGGAAGGCATGGAGGGCCAGGTGCGGCCCCGCTCCGGACTTGCTTTCAAGCACGGCCTGACCGTCCTCAACACGCCCGGCACCATCGATAGCGACTATCGCGGCGAGGTGAAGGTGCTGCTGATCAATCTCGGCGATGAAGACTTTGCCGTGACGCGCGGCATGCGCGTCGCCCAGATCATCTTCGCTGCGGTGGCCCAGGCGACCGTGGAAGAGCGCAGTCTGGCCGGTGGTACGGCGCGTGGCGCGGGCGGGTTCGGATCGACCGGCACCGCCTGATGCCTGAACTGCCTAAGCTTGTCATCTTCGACTGCGACGGGATCCTGGTCGATACAGAGAATTTGGCCAATCGGCGTCTCGCCGAATGGCTGACCGCTGCCGGCTATCCGACAAGCTTCGAATATTGCCGCAAGAATTTCTCCGGCCGCAGCATGGCGTCGGTGCAGAAAGAGATCGAAGAAGAGACCAGCGTCAGGCTCGGCGCCGGTTTCGTCGATCGCTGGAACGCCGGCCTGCCGGACCTGTTTGCCCACGGCGTCGAAGCGATCCCCTACGTCCGCGAGTTCGTCGAAGCCGTGCGTTCAGCCGGTATCGCCTATTGCGTCGCCACCTCGGCCCGGGTGTCGAAGATGCACATCACGCTTGGCCAGACCGGGCTGCTGCCGCTGTTCGAACACGCGATGTTTTCCTCGACCATGGTCAGCCGTGGCAAGCCGTTCCCGGACCTGTTCCTGCATGCGGCCAAGACCATGGGC
>NZ_RZOM01001940.1:0-414 GCF_003999175.1 Mesorhizobium sp. M7A.F.Ca.ET.027.03.2.1
CTTTGGTCGTCATGGCGCTCGCGCGTGGCGACGATGGTCTTCTGAAGGTCTTGGCACGAGGCCTCGAAGCGCGCGGAGTAAAGGTCGTTGGCGCCCACGAAGTAGTGCCGAATCTTGTCGCCGCCGAAGGCGTGCTGACCAAGGCCGAACCGCGAAAATTGGACTGGCGCGATATTGAGGCAGGCCTTGCGGCAGCAAAGGCCATCGGGGCGCTGGATGTCGGCCAGGCGGCGATCGCGGTTGGCGGCCGGGCAATCGCGCTGGAAGGCATCGAAGGAACAGCCGGCCTGCTTGATCGTGCGAAGCTGCTGCGCGGCCACGGCCGTATTGCGGGCAAGACCCGCGGCGTCCTCGTCAAGTGCGCCAAGCCCGGTCAGGAACTGCGCGCCGATCTTCCATCCATCGGTCCGCAGA
>NZ_RZOM01001941.1:0-414 GCF_003999175.1 Mesorhizobium sp. M7A.F.Ca.ET.027.03.2.1
TTCGCCAACCCGACCGGCAACACGCTGAACCGTGAGCAGCGCGAAGCGGTGCTCGACCTTGCCGGCGAACTCGACATCGCCGTCATCGAGGATGCCGCCTATCGCGCGCTGCGCTATGACGGCGACGGCGTGCCGCCGATCCTGGCGCTCGACTGCATCAGGTCCGGCGGCATCGACAAGGCGCGCACGCTCTATTGCGGCTCGTTCTCGAAGATACTGTCGCCGGGCATGCGCGTCGGCTGGGTTTGCGCCCCGCGCCACATCGTCGAGAAACTGGTGCTGATGAAGCAGGCCTCGGACCTGCACAGCCCGTCGATCAACCAGGTGGTGATGCATCGTGTCGCCGAAGCCGTCTTCGACGGCCAGGTGGAAAAACTTATCGGCGCCTATCGCGAGCGCCGCGACGGGCTGCTC
>NZ_RZOM01001942.1:0-414 GCF_003999175.1 Mesorhizobium sp. M7A.F.Ca.ET.027.03.2.1
GTCGGTATCCGAATCGGACCACATAAGAAGTTTCCAAGCCCAGCCGTCGGTTGTGCTGTTTGTCCAAGCAGGTGTCAATTGGCTGCACGGGTTTTGAATAAGAGAGTTACGGACGGTGGCCCAAAGGGGACCAGGTGAAATTCAAACGTCGGAGCTTGGTCAACATGCAACCGACCGAGTAATGAACCATCATCGAGCGGTCTGGGGATGAAGAGTGGCCAAACTTATGGCAATCGATGGGAGGGCGTACAAGGAACCCTTGGAGAGGGGCTAAGGTCACGTCATAACGGTCATCGATCGACAAAACCCAGACGCCGGTCCTTTCGCGGACCGCGGCCGGCAAACTCGCTTGAACCGCCCAACTTCGCGTATCACGTAGGCCTTGCATGTCAGAAAAATATGTACTATTTTCTG
>NZ_RZOM01001943.1:0-413 GCF_003999175.1 Mesorhizobium sp. M7A.F.Ca.ET.027.03.2.1
GATTTGTTCGGGAGCCTGTTTCAATGACATGGTTCAACACCAATGCGCTGCACAATCTCCTCAACACGCTGATCGCCATCATCTGCGGCGGCGCACTCGCCGGCTTCGACTGGACGCTGCTCGGGGTGAGCGACCGCACCGCGCTTCAGATCAGCGGCGTCATTGCCCTGGCCAAGATCATCATCAACGCAGTCCGTGACGGCCCGCGCGGCATGGTCGCGCCGCCGGCCAAGGAGACATGAGATGGGAACACTCGCCCTCGCGCTGCTCGGCCAGGCCTGGCCGTATCTTCTGGCAATTGGCGCCGCGCTTGCCGGTGTCTGGACGGCCTATGCCAAGGGCAAGGCCAGCCAGAAGGCCAGGCAGGATGCCGCCGACGCCGCGGCGCGCACCGAAGCCCAGAAGATCGACGA
>NZ_RZOM01001944.1:0-413 GCF_003999175.1 Mesorhizobium sp. M7A.F.Ca.ET.027.03.2.1
GAAAAGGGCATCCTCACCGTCGGCGTCGTGACCAAGCCGTTCCACTTCGAAGGCCAGCGCCGCATGAAGACGGCCGACTTCGGCATCGAGGAATTGCAGAAATGCGTCGATACGCTGATCGTCATCCCCAACCAGAACCTGTTCCGGCTGGCCAATGACAAGACCACCTTCGCCGATGCCTTCGCCATGGCCGACCAGGTGCTCTATTCCGGTGTCGCCTGCATCACCGACCTGATGGTCAAGGAAGGCCTGATCAATCTCGACTTCGCCGACGTCCGTTCCGTCATGCGCGAGATGGGCAAGGCGATGATGGGCACCGGCGAGGCTTCCGGCGAGGGCCGCGCGATGGCCGCCGCCGAAGCGGCGATCGCCAACCCGCTGCTCGACGAGACCTCGATGAAGGGCGCCAAGGG
>NZ_RZOM01001945.1:0-412 GCF_003999175.1 Mesorhizobium sp. M7A.F.Ca.ET.027.03.2.1
GTGGAAAAGGACATGGTTGCCGGTGTTGGCCATGTCGTTGCCAATGCTTATTATGCTGCGGGCGGCGACAAGGCGGACGGTTCAGGCATCGGCTTCAAGGTGCTCAAGGCAAAAAAGAAGATCGATGGAACCAGGGACGAGGTGACCTATGCCTACGGACCCGACAGCAAATTCGATCTGCCGCCCGATGACTATGTGTTGATTGCGACGGTTGATCTCGCCGTCGTCGAGCAGCCGTTCACTGTCAAGGTGGGCGAATTTCAGGATCTGAAGGTCGCAATGAATGCCGGCGTGCTGGCGATCACCGCGCCCGGAGCCTCGAAGATCGAGATTTTCGAGGCCAAGAAGGACATCAACGGCAACCGCAAGTCGCTTGGCTATGCATTCGACCAGAAGTATCAGGCAGCGATCC
>NZ_RZOM01001946.1:0-411 GCF_003999175.1 Mesorhizobium sp. M7A.F.Ca.ET.027.03.2.1
CAGGAGATTACCGCGACGTTGCTGCCCCGGCTGTGGAATACACTCTTTCTGGCCTTCTGCGCGGCGACTGTGGCTGTCCCGCTCGCTATCGTCCTCGGGCTGCTGGCGGTGCGCTATCGCAACGGCGTAATTGACAAGCTGATCTCCGGCTTCGCGCTTACCTCAACCTCGCTTCCCGAATTCTTCATCGGCTACCTCCTGGTTTATTTCTTCGCCGTGAAGCTGCAGTGGCTTCCGGGTATCTCCACTGTCTACGTTGGCATGCCGTTCCTGGAGCGCATGGAGGCCATCGCCCTCCCTGCGACGGTGCTCACGCTCGTCGTGCTCGCCCACATGATGCGTATGACGCGCGCCGCGATCCTGAACGTCATGCAGTCGGCCTATATAGAGACGGCCGAGCTCAAGGGGCTG
>NZ_RZOM01001947.1:0-411 GCF_003999175.1 Mesorhizobium sp. M7A.F.Ca.ET.027.03.2.1
TTGGGTGACACCGCGACGAACTTCGTAGACGGTTTCGACGCTGTCCCGCCAGGTGCGCACCGTGTAAGGGTCGGAGAACTTGAAGGCCGCATGGCGGCCTTTACCGTTGCGGCCATACGGGTTTCGGGGAGGGGAGTCTGACAGATCCTCGGGCGGCCCCGACTTGGTGCCCTCGTCGGCAAGGCGATTGTAGTCAAGCGTATTCCAACGCCTCTCGAACTGCGCCGGGGTCATCCCTTTGCCGTTGTCAGTGATGGAAAATCGGATGTCTTGGCTGCGCTTGGGCCAGACTATATCCACCTTGGTCGCGTAGGCGTCCCAAGCATTCGCGACAAGTTCAACGATGGCCACTGCAGGATCGGAAATGATCGGCCCTGCATATTTGTCCAGGAAACGGTCATCGAACAGGAC
>NZ_RZOM01001948.1:0-411 GCF_003999175.1 Mesorhizobium sp. M7A.F.Ca.ET.027.03.2.1
AGGCAGCAGCGGTCCGTGACTATCTCGATCACATGGCCGTTGGCGGGTTTGCGTGAGGTTCGTTGGAACCTGCTACCGCGCACACGATCCACGTTGGGCATTCAAGCCGACTTCCGGCGAAGGGGCGGCGATCAGAGGTGCGCGATTTAATCCCAAAGGCGTGCCGGCGCTCTATTTGGCGCTGACCATCATGACAGCGGTCAAGGAAGCCAACCAGGGGTTCGCGCACCGGATCGATCCTTGCGTGCTGTGTTCCTATGAGATCGACTGCGACGACATCGTGGATCTGACAACGGACGAGGCGAGGGGAGAATTTTCTATCGCGCTCGAGGACATGGCCTGCGCCTGGGCGACGGCGCTTAGCGACGGAGAGCGCCCGGCGTCCTGGTCCGTCTGCGACCGGCTGCGGCC
>NZ_RZOM01001949.1:0-411 GCF_003999175.1 Mesorhizobium sp. M7A.F.Ca.ET.027.03.2.1
TCCTTGAGGTTACCGGTTACCGCGTCGACATTGGCGACGATGCTCTTGATCTTGTCCTTGTCGACGGCGTTGAGAAGGCCTTCGGCTGCTTTCAGCGTGCCGTCGAGTTTGCCGGAAACGCCTTTAAGCTCATCCGCCAGCGTGCTGGCGGCGGACAGGAACTTGTCGATGCCATCCGAATTCTTGGCCAGCGCATCGGAGAAGGTCTGAACATTCTGGACGGTCTGAGTCAGCGGCCCGCGAACGTCCTTGGTGAAGCCTTCGAGCTCGGTCAGCACCTTGTCGGCGCGGGTGAAGATATTCTGCGCCGTCTGCAAGAGGTTGGTCACCGCCGACGGATTGGCGACGATCTCGGCGACCTTACCTTCCTTTTCCGCCTGGTCGAGGAGTTTCACTTCCTTTGGGTCGGCG
>NZ_RZOM01000194.1:0-7261 GCF_003999175.1 Mesorhizobium sp. M7A.F.Ca.ET.027.03.2.1
AAGTCCCGGCTCCGGTTTGGCTTCTTTCTCCGCGACCATGCCTTTACGCAAGAGATCGATCGCCTTGCCCGACAGACTTTGGCCGCCCTTGCGCGCCGCGTGTTCAATTTCGCGCTTCAAGGGTTCGGGAATATCTCTGATCAACATATCGCCCATGGATGCCTCCAAGATTTGATATCTCTGATATCACCCCCGGAGTCATTGATCAACAAGAGTTCCGCCCCTTCACCCAGCCACTCAAAACGGTCCATTAAGTCTACACCAACTGTTCAGGCGTATGCTTCGCGGATCTGTCCTGGGAGCTTCATATGCAGCGCGCTCAAAATCCCTTGGGGAAACGCAGGAAGCCAATAGCTGAATACAAATCGGTCGAAGAACGATACGAGAAAGGCGAATTGTCGAGGCGAAGAGAGAGCAATTTCGCCATTTATAACACCCTGCTAATGATGGTGTTAGCCGTGGTTGTCTCTCTGGTGCTGATCATCTCGCCAGAATCTCGCGCGCTTGCATTAGAGATCGGTGCAAAAGCGTTCGAGCTTGGCAGGGATTGGGTTTTGCGTGGCGTGCTCGAATGATCCCTATCCCGCCAGCTTGCCCGGCGCCTTGTCCCTGGCGAGCTTCTTGAATTTCTTCACCACCATGTCGCGCTTCAGCTTCGAGATGTGGTCGATGAACAGGACGCCATTGAGGTGGTCGATCTCATGCTGCAGGCAGGTCGCCATCAGGCCTTCGGCCTCCATATCCTGCAATTTGCCGTCGCGGTCGAGATACTTGACCCGCACAGCGGCCGGGCGTTCGACCTCGGCGTAATAATCCGGGATCGACAGGCAGCCTTCCTCGTAGACGGAGCGCGCATCTGCGCTCTCCAGGATTTCCGGATTGATGAAGACATGCGGCGCCGGCGTCTCGTCTTCCTTGGCCAGATCGATCACCAGTAAGCGCAGCGGTTCGCCGATCTGGATCGCCGCCAGCCCGATACCCGGCGCGTCATACATGGTCGCCAGCATGTCGTCGGCTAATCTGCGCAAAGACGCGTCGACACGCTCCACGGGCTTGGAAACCTGGCGCAGGATGGGGTCGGGAAGGATGATGAGCGGCTTGATCGACATGGCGTTCCACCTAAGACCTCCAGAGAAAAGCGTCAACCGGTAGGCTGGAGGCTCGTTCACGTTTTGATCTGTGCCGGCAGCGCGAATCGTTTATGCTGTCCACATGAATGATTTGAGCACCATCCTTTCCGAACCTGTCGCCCGGCTTGGCGCCACAACCGTCACGCTCGGCCATGCGCTGGCCTTCGGCGCTTTGCTGTTTCTGGCCCTGTTCGTGGCGCTGGTCATTGCGCTGTGGCGGTCGGCGAAGGCGCGCGCCGTCGCGGCTGCGGAAGCCGCCGATCATGCCCGCGATGCGGAAGTGCGGATGGCCGGCATTCTGCAAAGCCAGGCCGAAATGCAGGGTCGTATGGGCGCCATCGCCGAAGTGTTCGGCGCACGGCAGGCGGAGCTGACGCAATCGATCGGCCAGCGCCTCGACGCCATGACCGGCCGGCTCGGCCAGACCATGACCGAGCAGACCAAATCCACGCATGAGAGTCTGGCCAAATTGCAGGAGCGGCTGGCCATCATCGATGTCGCGCAGGGCAACATCCAGTCGCTCGCCGGCCAGGTGGTGCAGCTGCAGGCGATCCTCTCCAATAAGCAGACGCGCGGCGCCTTCGGCCAGTCGCGCATGGAGGCGATCGTCGCCGACGGCCTGCCGCACGGCGCCTATGAATTCCAGGCGACGCTGTCGAACGGCAGCCGTCCTGACTGCCTAGTGAAGATGCCGAACGGCGCACCGTCGCTGGCCATCGACGCCAAGTTTCCGCTCGAAGCCTGGAATGCCATCCGCGCCGCCGACGGCGCCGACCTGCAGAAGGCCGCCTCGCAGGCCTTCCGCCGCGACATCGAGATCCATGTCCGCGATATCTCGGAAAAATACCTGATCCAGGGCGAGACGCAGGACACCGCCTTCATGTTCGTGCCGTCGGAATCGGTGTTCGCCGAGATCCACGAGAATTTCGAGGCGATCGTCCACAAGGCGCACCGTGCCCGCATCGTCATCGTCTCGCCGTCGCTGCTGATGCTGTCGATCCAGGTCATCCAGGCGATCCTCAAGGATGCCCGCATGCGCGAACAGGCGCACCTGATTCAGGGCGAAGTCATCCGGCTGATGGAGGATGTCGCGCGCGTCGACGAGCGGGTGCGCAAGCTGCAGGTGCATTTCGGTCAGTCGGCCAAGGACATCGACGACATCCTGGTTTCGACGTCGAAGGTCACCAAGCGCGGCCAGAAGATCGAGGCACTGGAATTCGGCGCGCAGCCCGCCGGCGATGCCGCCGCGGACGCAGCGTCACGGGCTCCCGCCGCGAAGGTCGATACTGGCGCGCGCGTTGCCGATTCGAAAACCGGGCAGCTCAGGCTGAGGGTCGTCGAAGGCGACGATTGAGGCGCGGCGCCGGACCGGCGCTACTGCTCTTCCTTGGTCGTCATACCCGGGAATTCCGGCAACCAGGGCAGCGCCGAGCGGTGCCAGCTTTGCCGTCTCGGGACTAACTGTTCACGTTGTCGCGCCGTGCCGACCCGGATGCCATAAACCTTCGGCCCGTCGCCAACCGATGTCGCGTAGAGATGCGAGCCGCACTCGCCGCAAAAGCCCTGCGCGCGCTTGTCGCCGCTCGATCCTATCTTGATATAGACCTTTGGCGCACCCTTGGTGATCCGGTAGTGGCCTTCCGGCGCGCCCACGGTCACGCGAAAAGCCGTTCCGGTCAGTTGTTGGCAATCGGTGCAGTGGCAGATTCCGGTGTTCTCCGGGTCGACCTCCGCCTCGTAGGTGATGGCGCCACAATGGCAGCCGCCGTCGATTTTCATCTTCGCTCCTCCAAACTCCCTTTAATCCTAGCGGGTCAAGGCAGCCAGGCAATGGCGCGGCGCTAGTCCAGAGCCGGATCGGATGCGGTGTCGATCAGCTTGCGCCGCTTCTCCCAGGTGCCTGCCGTCTGTGGCTTGACGAACAGCCGTGTGATCTCCGGCATCTCCTTCTTCAGCTGCGCCTCCAGGCGCTCGACGCAAGCTTCGATCTCGGGCGCCGTCAAATGGTCCTCGAACTCGATGCTCAGGCCGGCGACAATCTCTGCCGGCCCCATATGGACGGTCAGGACGCCGTTCGCCCGCTGCACCGCCTGATCCTGCTGGGCGATCGCCAGCACCTTCATCTGCACCTCGGGCGATGCCGGCTCGCCGATCAGCAGGCCCTTGCTTTCGCGGGCCAGGAAGATCGCCGTCGCGCCCAGGATCAGCCCAATGCCGATCGAGGCGGCGCCGTCGAGTTCTGGCATTTCCAGAACTTCCGCCGCCAGGATGCCGGCGAACGCGACGATCAGGCCGAGAAGCGCTGCACTGTCCTCGAACAGCACGGTGTAGACGCTCGGGTCCTTGCTCGACTGCACCGCCCGCAGCCAACCCTGCTTGCCCTTCTGCTGGCGGAACTCCTTCAGCGCTACCCACCACGAACTGCCTTCGAACAGGAAGGAAAGGCCGAGCACGATGTAGGTCACCTCGGCGTTGGCGACCGGCTCCGGCGCCATCATATGGGTCACGCCTTCGTAGAACGACACGCCGGCGCCCAGCGCGAAGACGAGGAGCGCGACGATGAAGCTCCAGAAGTAGAGTTCGCGGCCGTGACCGAGCGGATGCGTCCGGTCGGCCGGGCGGGCGGCGCGGTGCATGCCGTAGAGCAGCAGGCCGCCATTGCCGGTATCGACCAGCGAATGCACGCCCTCCGACAGCATCGCCGAACTGCCGGTGAAGGCGGCGGCGGCGAACTTGGTCAGCGCGATGGCGAAATTGCCGGCGAGCGCCGCGTAGATCACCTTTTTTGAGCCGCCGTGCCCGGCCATGGCATTTGTTCCCATTCAAGGCGCAGTCTAGCGGCCAGGCCGCTAAAGCTCCACAGGCATCACACCGCGCGAATGTCGGGTCGTCCAAGCCAGCGGTCATGAGAGATCGGCCTATGGAAAACGGCGACTACTCGACGATCTCGCTGGTCCACACCTTGAAGCCGGCAAGCGTTCCCGGGCCGAATATATGGGTCAGCGGCACGTCGGCGGCGTCGCGGCCGGAGGCGATCAGGATGCGGCCGATGCGCGGTGCATTGTTGCGCGGGTCGAAGACATGCCAGCGGCCGCCGAGATAGACTTCCATCCAGGCGCAGAAATCCATGCTCGCCCATGGTTTCGGCATACCGATGTCGCTGATGTAGCCGGTGCAATAGCGCGTTGGGATGTTGAGCGCCCGGCAGAAGGTGACCGCGAGATGCGCGTAGTCTCGGCACACGCCGCTCTGTTCGCGATACGCTTCCGCGGCGGTGCGTGTCGGCCGAGCATTGCCGTAGTTGAAGACGATGTGGTTGTGGACGAAGTCGCAGACCGCCTGCACGCGCGGAATGCCCAGCGGCGTGTTGCCGAACAGCCGCCACGCTTCATCAGCCAGAAGGTCGCTTTCGCAAAAACGGCTGGGCAGCAGGAACAGCAGCGTGTCCGCCGGCAGGTCGCGAACCTCGTGCTGCCAGGCCATCAGATCGCCCATCTCGAAAGTGCCGGGATCGCGGATCACCGCGTCGGTGCCGAAGGTGAAACGCCCGGGCGGCGCGACGAACCGGTTGCACCAATTGCCGAAACTGTCGCGATAGCTTTCGATCGGCACCGGCGGGTTGGAAATCAGGAAATCCGGCCGCTCGAGATCGGAGGCACGCGAATAATGCACATTCAGCATCGCGATGAGCGGCGTTTCCTGCGGAAAGTCGAAGCTCATCTCGCAGCCGATGTGGATTCGCATTGTCGTCCTGACGGCCTGCCTGACGATCACCCGGCGAAGCTCGGGTCGATGCTGCAGTGCGAAAATGACCATCGCACGGACCGTCATGGTTTACGAGCAAATTAGAAACCGGTTGAAAGCGATCCGGCGACGCCGGCAACGGTCGCTAACCCCTTGCGGTCGGGCGGTTCTCTTGTTTCACTTGGCGTCCCACATCAGGAGGAACGAATCATGGCTAAAGGTGCGATGAAGGCAGGCAAGGAAGCCCGCAAGCCGAAGAAGGACGCCAAGAAGCCCGCTCCGGCTCCCGCGCTGAAGGCGCCGCCGGTCAAGGCGATGAAGCTCAAGGACAAGTAGGTCCGGCGATCCACTTCGCAATAAGGGTTACGGCCGGCGACACTGTTGCCGGCCGCTGTTGATCGAGCGCTCGAAATTCCTATATTGGCATGGCGGGGACGACCTCGCGCTTCCCCAAAATCCGGACGGGACGACCCGCCATTGTTTGACTGATCGTCGGACGCCGAAATCACCTTTCGGTCCGATGCTCTGATGGAGCGTTGTCGATGTCGTGGATTCTTCTCTTTTTCGCCGGCCTGTTCGAGATCGGCTGGGCAATCGGCCTCAAATACACAGATGGCTTCTCGAAGCTGGTGCCGACCGTACTGACCGTTGCCTCGATGGTCGTCAGCCTCACTCTGCTCGGCCTGGCGCTGAAGGCGCTGCCCGTTGGCACCGCCTATGCGGTGTGGACCGGCATCGGCACCGTCGGTACGGCACTGCTCGGCATCTGGCTGCTCGGCGAACCAGCCACCGCGATCAGGCTGGCCTGCATCGCGCTCATCGTCTGCGGCATCATGGGGCTGAAGTTCGCCGCCTGACGGTCTTTTGGTTTGCGCATGTCGTCCTCCCAGAACCGGGACCAATATTTGGGCGACGGACAAACACCTTCAGGGCCGCTGTGAGGCGACCCTGATTGTCGAAGCTGGCTGCTTCGGTAATCCTGAGGCTAGCGGGCGGAGAAGCCCGGCGGCGTCCTGCCGGTGCGCTGCTTGCGTGCCGCATAACGCGCGTCACGCTTGGCCTTGCGTTCGGCTTCGTCGGCCAGAAAACGGGCGATGCGCTCGTTCTCTTCGGATTCCCGAATCTTGGCCTCAGCCTGTGCAGCTTCCTCGGCGGCGATACGTGCCGCTTCGGCTGCTGCCTCGCGCTCGGCCTTCTCGACCGCTTCGCGTGCCAGCTTCTCCTGCTTCAGCCGAGCCTTTTCAGCCTCGCGGATTTCGCGGGCCGCAAGGATCGCCTTGCGTTCAGCCTGCCGTGCCAGCACAGCAGGATCATCCGCCGCCGGCTTTGCCTTGAAGCGCTCGAGGAGCGCCTTCTTTGCCTCGTTTGCGGCATTGCGCCGCTCGAAAACGTCTTTTTCCCTGTAGATAGCCAAGTCCACTTCCCTGAAGTCAATTCGCGACGCTTACATACGCGCGAAAACCGAGAGTTCAAGCGCCAAAACGGCATGGCAGCCATGAAATTGTCGGCTGTTGCACTCGGGAGACGCCTTTGGAGCAATTTCAGGGAAAGTGTGAAACGGTTTTCCGGGAAAAGCGCGCAGCGCTTTCCCTTGGGAATTGCGACGAAGAGATTGAACCGAAAACGACATGCACTGTTCACCGTCGCGCCTCTGGCGGCGAGGTTGGCGGATGGCTACGTCTAGCGGCAAATTCCAACACCAGGACGACATTAGATGGAACTCGGTCTCTACACCTTCGCCGACGTCAGCCCGCAGCCGGGCCCCGGCGCCATCGGCCCGCATGAGCGGCTGCGCAACCTGATCGAGGAGGTCGAGCTGGCCGATCAGGTGGGCCTCGACGTCTTCGGCCTCGGCGAGCATCACCGGCCCGACTATGCCGCCTCCGCACCGGTCGTGGCCTTGGCCGCGGCCGCCGAGCGCTCGAAGCGCATCAAGCTGACCAGTGCCGTCACCGTTCTGTCTTCCGATGACCCGGTGCGCGTGTTCCAGCAGTTCGCAACGCTCGACCTTCTGTCGGGCGGCCGCGCCGAGATCATGGCCGGACGCGGCTCGTTCATCGAATCCTTCCCGCTGTTCGGTTACAACCTCGAGGACTATGACGAGCTGTTCGCCGAAAAGCTCGATCTGCTGCTTGCCATCCGCGACAGCGTGAAGGTCACCTGGTCCGGCAATCTGCGCGCGCCGATCAACGATCGCGGCGTTTATCCCCGGCCGTTCCAGGACAGGCTACCGGTCTGGATCGCCACTGGCGGCACGCCGCAGTCTGCCGCCCGCGCTGGCGCGCTCGGCCTGCCGCTGGCGCTCGCCATTATCGGCGGCGAGCCGGCACGTTTCGCGCCGCTGTTCGATCTCTACCGTGAGGCCGCCAAGCGCGCCGGCGCGGGCG
>NZ_RZOM01001950.1:0-410 GCF_003999175.1 Mesorhizobium sp. M7A.F.Ca.ET.027.03.2.1
GGCCGTGAGCGAACGGTCGATCTTGGTCATTGCTGCATAGACCGGAAAGATCATCAACGGCAGGTGTATTTGGACCATGCCCGTGTAAACGCCGATCTGGTTGAACACCAACTGCACCGGCTTCGACGTCAGGCCCACCGACATAAGAAACTGGTTCACAACGCCATTCGGACCCAGCACCACGATCCAGGCATAGGTGCGAATAAGTACAGATGTCAGATACGGCAGTGATATGAGCAAGAGCAGAAGCGCGGCCGATCGCTTGTTCACCCGGCTGATCGTATAGGCTACTGGATAGCCGAAAAGCAGACATAGTATCGTAACCCCGACCGAGAGCTCCAGCGTCTCCACTAGCAGCTTCAAGAATGCCGGAGATGTCAGCTGGTTCAGGTAGGAATCGAGTGTAAACC
>NZ_RZOM01001951.1:0-410 GCF_003999175.1 Mesorhizobium sp. M7A.F.Ca.ET.027.03.2.1
AGCGTAGCTGCGTCGTTGACGGAACCTGGGCCTGCCCACTCTGCGTCTGAAGCTCGATCAGAATACGCCCGACGTGGCGCATCGAGGTCAATGATTCAGTCGCTAGATGAAATGGCTGAAAACTCATTGCGTATGCTCGACGGCGAAACGATCGTCTCAATCGATCCGGCGCTGTTAGACAGTTCGTTTGTCGCGGATCGGATTGACGAAGACGACGAGGATTATCGAGACCTGAGAGAGGCTATTAGTCGTTCAGGGCAGTCCACACCGATATTAGTTCGACCCCATCCTGATGGCTCGACACGCTATATGATCGTATTCGGCCATCGACGCGCGAAGGTGGCGAAGGATTTAGGAATCAAAGTACGGGCGATCGTCAAACCGCTGCCCGATATCGAACACGTAGTCGC
>NZ_RZOM01001952.1:0-409 GCF_003999175.1 Mesorhizobium sp. M7A.F.Ca.ET.027.03.2.1
CCTCATCCCGTGTTCTCCACCTAGCTACCTAGGCACCGTATGGGAGGAGCAGCACCGACCCTCTTCGAGCCGAGTGGACAGATGGTTTGTGCTTAGGCCTATCTGTCAGAGGCCGCCCTAACCCCCGCGTGGAGGGCCGTAAGTCCGTGTGGTCCATCGCTCCAAGGGGGAGCGGTATAGGAACTGCCGCGCCCAAATAGAGGGCGGCCTCCGGGTGCGTGCCCCGGATGTAATCCTGGTGCCCCTCCGGTTAGGGAGGGTCGTGCAGGAGTATTTTGCGAGTTTTGGGAGTTTTGACTATACGTCCCGCAAGATAGATCAAGACTCTTACGATTTCAATACTATAAATCGAGCGGCCTAATAGTGGCGTGATTACTCGATGAACTCGATCAACGAGCGGAATATTTTC
>NZ_RZOM01001953.1:0-408 GCF_003999175.1 Mesorhizobium sp. M7A.F.Ca.ET.027.03.2.1
CCGTTACCGAGGTCGATCTCGAGCTCGTTGTCGTCGATCACCTTGGTCACCTTGCCGACGAAGCCGCCGCCGGTGACGACCGTGTCGCCGCGACGGACAGCCGCCAGCATCTCGCCGCGCTTCTTCAGCTGCGTGCGCTGCGGCCTGATGATCAGAAAATACATGATCACGAAAATCAGGACAAAGGGCAAAATGCTGATGAACATGTCGGGAGAAGCGCCGACGCCTTGGGCGTATGCCGGTGTCACGAACATCGAGGTACTCCTGATTTTTGAAAACAGCCGCCAATTTGGCGGCCCTTGAAATTTGGCCGGAATATAGTCGGTAAAGTTGTCAATGCAACTGCGCGGCCGGCCAAATCGGCTGCTTTTACGGCCTGTTGAGCCGTGTTAGAGCATGATCGCGAAA
>NZ_RZOM01001954.1:0-407 GCF_003999175.1 Mesorhizobium sp. M7A.F.Ca.ET.027.03.2.1
CTTCCAGATTCCGTGCGAAAGCATCATCGACATGATCGCCGCCTTCGGTCGCCTTGATGACGGCAAAGGCGACATCGTCGGCGGCTACGCGCCGCCAATCGATCTGGCCCTGATGATGGGAGACGTCGATGCCCCTGACCGGATATTTATCGCGATCCGGCGAGAATGACCTGAAATAGAGATAGCCGCCTGCTGCGAGGAAACACAACAAGACCAGGCTGGCCAAACCAAAGAGGACAATCCGGTTCTTCAAGCGAATGGCCCCGCCTACCCACGCTCTTTTAACAGCCGGCCCTTCTCGCGCGACCAATCGCGCTGCTTCTCGGATTCGCGCTTGTCGTGCAGTTTCTTGCCGCGGCCGACAGCGAGCAGCAGCTTGGCGCGGCCCTGGTCGTTGAAATAGATTT
>NZ_RZOM01001955.1:0-406 GCF_003999175.1 Mesorhizobium sp. M7A.F.Ca.ET.027.03.2.1
TTTTAGGATCGCATCTGTGCGAACGTCTTTTGCGGGACGGATACGACGTTGTCGCGCTGGACAATTTCCACACCGGCAAAAGATACAATCTCAATACCCTTCTGCGTAATCCGAGCTTCACCTGCATCGAGCATGACATCGTCGATGCACTGCCTTCGGATCTTCAGTGCGACGAGATCTACAATCTCGCCTGCCCCGCCTCTCCGCCGCACTACCAGGCAGACCCGATCCACACCTTCAAGACAAGCGTGCTTGGATCGCTGAACCTTCTGGAACTCGCGCGACAGAACAAGGCCAAGATATTCCAGGCCTCTACGTCCGAAGTCTATGGCGATCCCTTCGTGCATCCACAGCCCGAGAGCTACTTCGGCAACGTCAACACGCACGGACCGCGTTCCTGCTACGA
>NZ_RZOM01001956.1:0-405 GCF_003999175.1 Mesorhizobium sp. M7A.F.Ca.ET.027.03.2.1
ACCCGGCGCATGCCCTTGCCGCCGCCGCCGGCGCGCGCCTTGATCAGCACGGGATAGCCGATCTCGCGTGCCTTGGAGGCAAGCAGCACGATTTCCTGCGCCTCGCCATGGTAGCCCGGCACGACCGGCACGCCGGCCTTTTCCATCAGCCGCTTGGCCGCGTCCTTCAACCCCATGGCCCGGATCGAGGCCGCCGACGGGCCGATGAAAATCAGCCCCGCCGCCACCACCTGGTCGACGAAATCGGGATTTTCCGACAGGAAGCCGTAGCCGGGGTGAATGGCTTGTGCGCCCGTTGCCAGGGCCGCGGCGATGATCTTGTCACCGCGCAGATAGCTTTCGCCGACGGGCGAGGGGCCGATATGCACCGCCTCGTCGGCCATCTCGACATGCAGGGATCTCGCA
>NZ_RZOM01001957.1:0-405 GCF_003999175.1 Mesorhizobium sp. M7A.F.Ca.ET.027.03.2.1
GTATATTGCAGGAAGGCGATGTCGTCGCCGGAGACCGTGGGCGGCTTGAA
Organism: Mesorhizobium sp. M7A.F.Ca.ET.027.03.2.1; assembly: GCF_003999175.1. Taxonomy (NCBI): domain Bacteria; kingdom Pseudomonadati; phylum Pseudomonadota; class Alphaproteobacteria; order Hyphomicrobiales; family Phyllobacteriaceae; genus Mesorhizobium; species Mesorhizobium sp. M7A.F.Ca.ET.027.03.2.1. Next base: position 51 of record NZ_RZOM01001957.1, read on the forward strand.
GGCGATGGTCGCGCCGGTCTTGAGCACGGCGTTGAACTTGACGTGGCCGGGCAGCGACCATGCCGGAACCATCTTCTTCACCCGCCGCACGACGAGGTTGACGATGGCGCCCTTGAGGCCGCCCAGCATGTCGCCCATCGATGCGACGATGACATGCTTCACAGGCGTCCTGGCGATGACCGCCTGCAGCGTGCCGGCGAAGTTTTCCAGGATGACGATCGCCTGCGCGCCGGAATCCTTCAACTGATGTTCCAGTTCGCGCGGCGTGTAGAGCGGGTTGATATTCACCACCGTGTAGCCGGCGCGGAGCACCGCCATCATCGCCACCGGATATTGCAGCACGTTCGGCATCATC
>NZ_RZOM01001958.1:0-403 GCF_003999175.1 Mesorhizobium sp. M7A.F.Ca.ET.027.03.2.1
GCGTCATCGCTTGGGGCGATCGGCAATTGACGTTTGACGAGTTGCTGGAACGGCGCGTTGAACGACAGGATCTTCTTCGACGAAGCCAGGGCAAAGGCGGGAGACGGGCAAGCGACCAGTATGGCGTTGATGGTGTTGATCGATGCAAGCTTTCGCAGGGTCAGGTTTTCGTCACCCAATCCACGCATGCAGGCCACCCGAATCGCGGATGTCAAATTGCCTGTCTGTGCCTGGCTTTCGGCGATCTCGTCGATGAGCATGCCGATCGTGCACTTCCTGCTTTCGGCCATCTGCTTCAGCGACATCCAGAATGCCCGCTCCAGACGGATGCCGCGCCGGATGCCGCCGCGGCATCCGTCTGGAGCGGGCATTCTGGATGTCGCTGAAGCAGATGGCCGAAAGC